>NZ_KV831029.1:0-102625 GCF_001836965.1 Streptococcus sp. HMSC063B03
TTATCCTTGAATGATGTCTTAACTTTTTCGTAGATGTGTTTTGTATTTCCTTTTTCGTCTACTTCAGTTTTAACAATCTTGTATCCTGGGATATCTTTAGTTGGTTTAGTTCCATCTTCTGTTGGTGAAAGTGGGTTGCCATCTTTATCAACGAATGAAGTATCAGGACGAACTGTTGGAGTGTAAGTAGCTGTTACTGGTGTACCATTCTTATCTACACGTTTAACGGTTACGCCTGTTGCTTTACCTACGAAGTCAGGTTCTGGGGTGAAGGTTACTTTACCGTTTTCATCGATTGTGTATGTTCCTTCACCTGGTACTTTCTTCTCAGTTGTGCCATCGTCAAATGTTGGTTTAACAGTTTCATCGATTTCAACTGGAACTTCCTTACCATTGATTGTAACTTTTCCACCTTCAAATGTTGGTGTGCCTTCTTGAGGTTGTCCTTTAGGACCTTCTGATTCAGAATCTTTTGAAGTTGGTGTTACTGGAACGACTACAGGGGTGTACTTAGCTGTGATTGGTGTGCCGTTCTTATCTACACGTTTAACAGTTACACCTGTTGCTTGACCAGTGAATGTTTTCTCTGGGGTGAAGGTTACTTTACCGTTCTCGTCGATTGTGTATGTTCCTTCGCCTGGTACTTTCTTCTCAGTTGTGCCATCTTCGAATGTTGGCTTAACAGTTTCGTCGATTTCTACAGTTTTTTCTTCACCATTTACAGTAACTTTTCCACCTTGGAATACTGGTTTGCCTGTTTGAGTTGAACCTTGGATATCTTCAGTTACAGCGTCTGTTCCTGTTGGTGTTGCTTTCTTAACAACTGGAGTGTATTTAGCTGTTACTGGTGTGCCGTTCTTATCTTCGCGTTGAACTGTAACACCTGTTCCTTTACCTGTGAAGTTCTTTTCTGGTGTGAAGGTTACTGTTCCATCTGGAGCTACTGTATATGTTCCTTCACCTTCGATAGTTACTGAATCAACTGGATCTCCTGTTTTCGGATCTACCAATTTAGCTGGTTTATCTTCATCAATTTCAACAGTTTTTTCTTCACCATTTACAGTAACTTTTCCACCTTTAAATGTTGGTGTTCCTTCTTGAGTAGCACCTTGAACATTTGTAGTGATGACATCTGAACTTGTTGGTGTTGCTGGTTTCACAACTGGTGTGTAAGTAGCTTTAACTGGCGTGCCGTTCTTATCTTCGCGTTGAACTGTGACACCTGTTCCTTTACCTGTGAAGTTCTTTTCTGGGGTGAATGTAACTGTTCCATCTGGAGCTACTGTGTATGTTCCTTCACCTTCGATAGTTACTGAATCAACTGGATTTCCTGTTTTTGGATCTACCAATTTAGCTGGTTTATCTTCATTGATTTCAACAGTTTTCTCTTTACCATCGATTGTTACTGTTCCACCCTTGAATTCAGGTTTACCTGTTTGAGTTGAACCTTGAATATTTTCAGTTACAGCATCTGTTCCTGTTGGTGTTACTGGTTTAACTTCCGGTGTGTATGTAGCTTTAGCTGGTGTGCCGTTCTTATCTTGACGAACTACCTCAACACCTTTGGCTACTCCTGTAAATTGTGGTTCTGGCTTGAATGTTACTGTTCCATCTGGAGCTACTGTGTATGTTCCTTCACCTTCTACAGTGACTGAATCAACTTGTTCTCCAGTTTTTGGATCTACCAATTTAGCTGGTACTGTATCGTCGATTTCAACAGTTTTCTCTTCACCGTTAACCATAGCTGTTCCACCTTGGAATACTGGTTTGCCTGTTTGAGTTGCACCTTGAACATCTACAGTTTTAGCTGGTTCTGCTGTTGGTGTTACAGGTACGATAGATGGAGTATAAGTTGTAGAAACTTTTGTTCCATTTGCGTCCTCTGCTTGAACATCAGCAGGTGTAACATTACCTGTGTAAGATTTATCTGTTGGTGTGAAGGTTACTTCACCTGTTGCTGGATCAATTGAGTAAGTACCTACTGGAGTTACTCCGTCCTCAGCATATGCTGGAGTTGTTTGACCAGCTGGAACTTCATTTCCTTCTTTATCAAGAAGCTTGTAAGAGTTCTCTTTGATTGGAGCAATAGTGTCTCCAGGAGCGAATGTTGGAGTTCCTTTTTGAGTTTCACCTTGGATAGCTTCTGATGTAGCTGGTTCTGCTGTTGGAACTACCGGAGTAATCTTCGGTGTGTAAGTTGTTTCTACAGCTGTACCATTCTTATCTTTAGCTTGAACTCGTACTGGTTGTACTTCACCTGAATATGTCTTATCTGTTGGTTCGAATACTGCAACAGCTTTTCCATCTACAGTTTTAAGAGTGTACTTACCAATTACGTTTCCTTCTGGATCTTTAGCTGGTACTTCAGTAGCTGGTTGTCCATCTTCACCTAGAAGTGTGTAAGTAGATGGATCGATTTCTACAGTTTTTTCTTCTCCAGCAATTGTAGTTTTTCCTGCTTCAAATGAAACTGGACTTTCTTGAGTCTTACCTTGAACATCTTCAGTTGTAGCTGGTGTTGCTGTTGGTGTTACTCCTACGATGTTTGGAGTGTAAGTTGTAGAAACTTTTGTTCCATTCTTATCTTCAGCTTGAACTTTAGCTGGTTGTACTGGTCCTGTGTAAGATTTGTCTGTTGGCGTGAATGTTACTACACCTGTTGTTGGATCTACAGTGTATTCCCCAACTTTTTTACCACTTGGATCTAAAGCATCTACTGGTCCATTTGCTTCTGTTCCATCTGGATTTAATAATTTTACAGAACCCTCTTTAATAGGTACTTCTGTATTACCTTCTGTAAATGTTGGTTTACCTGTTTGAGTTTCACCTTGTACTCCTGTTGAAGTAGCTGGAGTTGCTGTTGGGTTGACAGGTGTTACAGTTGGAGTGTATTTTGCAGTAGCTGTAGCTGTTACAGGTTGACCATTTTTATCTTGACCTACTGGTGCTGTTAATGATACATCAATACCTTTAGCAGTTCCTGTAAATTGTGGTTCTGGAGTAAATGTTACCGCTCCAGTTGTTGGATCGATTGTATAAGTTCCTTCACCTTTTACAGTTACAGTTGTTTCATCTGTTGGTTGTCCAGTCGCTGGATCTACCAATTTAGCTGGGTATTGTGCACTTGGTGTTACCGCATCTGGTGCAGTTCCATCTCCATCTTTATCTACGTCGATTGAGAATTTAGGTGTTTTCGTTTGTGGTTTACCTTGGATATCAGTTGACTCTTCTGGAGTTCCAACGATTGCTTTTGGAGTTACTGTTGGAATGTAACGACCATCCATAGAACCTTTAGCAGCTAAGCCAGTTAGTTGAACTTGTTCACTGACTAATTCTAGTTGGTCTTTAGCTTCACCTGCACCACCGATGATTTGGCGACCTTCGTTACCCCAACCAGTAGTGTTACCATTGATATCTGTACGACGAATCGTAATACCATCTGCTGTACCTACAAAGTTTGCTTCTGGGATAAATTCTACATCTACATTTGCACCGTTATCAGTAATCTTGTATTTACCTTGCCCTGGTACTACATAGTATCCATCTACTAGGTCAGCATCTGTTACTAATGTACCATCTGGTTTAACGATCTGTGATTTAACAGTTGTATCTATTGCATTGTCTTTATCAAAATCATAGTTCTTTTGACCATATGCATTAAAGGCAACAGTAGAATTCTGAGTTGCACCTTGTACATCTGTTGTTTCTCTCTTAGTTCCACGTGGTGGAATTGTTTGTTGGATTTGGAAATCTTCTACTTCACCTGAGTAGGCAATACCAGTAGGAGCCTTAACATCTGCTTTATCGTATGCAATACGAAGACGTGTAGCTAATTTTGTTGCACTGGTATCCACATTTTGAACTGTGTTTGTCCAAGTAAGAGTAACCTTACCATCAGCAGTCACTTCTGTCACACCAGCGGCTTCATCTTCATCAAATTTACCATTGTTGTTAAAGTCAATCCAACCGTTAACGTAAGCTTTAGCTTCTCCGTCTAGGTGGGCATCGAAGGTCATTGAGTAAGTTCCATCGTTAACTTTTTTCAACTTATAGTTATCATTTGGAGCAACATCATCACCCATCAATTGACGAGCACCTTCATCCGCGGCACCGATACCATTGATATCATCGTATACAAAGGCATTTGTTTTGTTAATTGGAGTTGTACGAACATCAACGTCAGCCGGTACAGAACCTAAGTATGGTTGTTTTTGTCCATCAGATTTAGAGATAGAGTGGGCTACTCTTCCGTATGAAGCTGGAGCATCCCCTTGATCTAGAACCATAAATCCAAGCATAGATCCTTGTTGCCCATTAGACATAATATACATACCAATATTTTTGGCATTACGAGTCATTACCAATGGAGTGGAGAAACCTGAATCACGGTGAGTTGAGAACGGTCCGAAAACTTGTGTCCCTAATCCATCCGCATGAATCGTTCCATCTTTTGCTGTTGCAGTAATTACTGTATCTGATGTAACTGTTGTATTGAAGAATCCTGCACCTTTGTCAGCTAAGAATGGAGCGAAAGCTGGTTTACCACTTCCTTCAAGCGTGTAAGAAATACCTAATTGGCCATCTGCACGATTTTGTCCATGACCAGCAGTAGCCACTGTTCTGCGTTCATAGATTTCCCCAATATATGAACGAGCTGTTTCTTTACCTGGGACATTAGAGTTTGATAACTCAGTTACTAACTCGAAACCATCACCATCTGTTTTATAGATTTCAATTTCTGAAGAACCAGCTTCTTCCCCTGTTAAGAATACAACGTTGGCTGGAACTTCTGTTCCATTTAACGTAGCTTTAACTGAGAATTCTACCCCTACGTTAGCTCCATCTACTACAGATTGAATAACTGTTTTACCTTTAGTATCCATACCGTTTGTTTTCGCAACTGAGTATGAACCTTGGTTTACGACTTTCAACTCAGCTGGAGTATTGTCTTTGTATACGTTTTGAGCATTGGCATCGTATCCTGCTCCACCACGTTTTTTGTACTCATCCGTTGAGTTAAATGGTGCTAGTTTAGTAACTGTCAAAGTCACAACATATCCTGGAGAGATTTCTTGTGTAAACTTAGTACCTACTTTAAGCTTACCACCATCACCAAGATTTTCAATTGTCGCTTTCGGATTTGAAATGTCAAACCACTTGATTTGTTTTGTCAGACGTTCTGTGTTTTTATCTGCGTATTGCTTCCAGTGATTTGCTTGTTCTTCTTCTGAAAGAGGTGGAGTTGTAACCGTATCAGCAATGTCTGCTAAGACTGCTGAAAACTTACCATCACGACCAATACCTGCATTTTTCAGCTCATTGTATACTGCAAGGATTGACTCATTCAGGCGTGCAAGTTGTGCATCCACTTGCTCTTTGGTCACGCTCTTTTCAGCTAAAAGAGATTTTGTTTCCGCAAGAACTGCTTGGTTTTTAGCTACTGCCGCTTCAACAGCCGCTTTGTTTTCTTCCTTCACTTCCTTTTTAGAAAGTTCAGCAGTTACTAATTTATTAGTCACTTCTGCTTCAGATGAAGCTTTGTCAAGTGCTGTTTTAGCTTCTGAAAGAGATTTTTCTGCTGGAGTAGCTTTCTTTTCAGCTTCGGCTTTAGCAGCTGCTTTTTCAGCTTCTAATTTTTTCTGTTGACCCATGGCATCTGATTCAGCTACGGCTTGACCCAATGCTGAAAGTTTGTCAGCTAAAGTATTCACATCCAATTGACTTGCTTCTGGATTTGAAAGTGTTGCTTTAGCTGTAGCTAAAACTTCCTTAGCTGAGTTTACTACAGACGCATCTGCATTTTTAGCAGATGCTAATTTCATTTCTAAAGTAGCAATATTCGCTTCAAGAGCTGCTTTATTTGCTTTCTTAGCTTCCTGTACTTTAACTTCAGGTTTCGCTTCTTCTACTTTAGTTTCTGGCTTCACGGCTTCCTTTTCTTTATTAGAATCCGCTTGATTTGCTGGCGCAGTAGTTGCAGCTACTGATGCTTCTGCACCTTGAACTTCCGTTGCTGATACCGCACCATTTCCAAGGAACATCAAACCAGCTGCAACTGCTACTGATGCTGCTCCAAAGCTATATTTCCGGATACCGTAACGGATGTACTTTTCTACTCTAAAATCTTGTTGTTGCTTGCCTTTCATTTAGACCCACAACCTCCTTTTTTATTTTGATGTCAATTTACAAGTTATTGATATCGCAAACTCACATCTAACCTCAGATGAAAACAAAAGATGTTAGAAGTCATTTTCAATATCATAAAATTGTCTACAACATACAGCTTTATGATATCATATTTACTAGTCTATGGCAAATAAAATGGCTTATTTTTTATTCTAAATTTAAAATAAATATTTTCCAAAAATACAACAATTTTCAGACTATTTAACTTGTTTTGTTAGATATATCAAAGAGTTATAGGTTACATACTATATTTTGTGGTTTCAATATATTAATTTAAATTAACTTTACATGTATATTTTGCTGTTCACAGACAAAAACTTGTCTCTACTGTAAGATACAATTTTTTTGATTCATTATCCATTTTTTCAATAATTTACTCTCCAGCTCATTAGATTTATTTTAAATTCCAGTTAATTAAAAACTCTAGCTAGTTCATAACTCTAAAAATAGCTATCTTTATTTTAGACAGAATGAAATAGATAACCAGTAACCTTCTTTAAAAGAGAAGGATTTTCTATCCACTTTATTCTCCCCAACTGTGCTATACTTAATTTAGTACATTCTTTGAGATCGGAGCTAGTATGAAAATCCATAAAACTGTGAATCCTGTTGCCTATGAAAACACCTATTACCTGGAAGGTGAAAAATACCTCATCGTTGTCGACCCTGGTAGCCATTGGGAAGCTATTCGTCAGACAATAGAGAACATCAACAAACCTATCTGTGCTATTCTCTTGACCCACGCCCATTATGACCATATCATGAGTTTAGACCTAGTTCGCGAGACTTTTGGCAATCCTCCTGTCTATATCGCAGAGAGTGAAGCCAGCTGGCTATATACTCCTGTCGATAATCTCTCTGGGCTTCCTCGCCACGATGATATGGCAGATGTGGTCGCAAAACCTGCAGAACACACCTTTGCCTTTCATGAAGAATACCAACTAGAGGAATTTCGTTTCACTGTCTTGCCAACACCTGGTCACTCTATCGGTGGTGTTTCTATCGTCTTTCCTGATGCTCACCTAGTCTTAACAGGGGATGCTCTTTTCCGAGAAACAATCGGACGGACCGACCTTCCGACTGGTAGCATGGAGCAACTCCTTCATAGCATCCAGACCCAACTCTTCACCCTGCCAAACTATGACGTCTATCCAGGGCATGGTCCAGCTACTACTATTGCCCACGAAAAGACTTTCAATCCCTTTTTCTAGCAAGCAAAAAACCAAGGAATTTTTCTCCTTGGTTTTTGTGTTCTGCTATTCAATTCTCCATTCTTTGACTTTAGAATCTAGCCTAGTTTTAAATTTCATCAAATACTAGTTGACTGGCTAAAATTCTTTCCAATCAAATTTAGCTAAATCAAGTTCATTAGAAGAAATCCCTAAGATTTGCTCTGGCTTTTGATCACTACCAATTTGAAAAATACCTTCTTTAATCTTCTGTACTCCGTCTTTATCAAAAGCATATAGACTTAAGTTCATTTCTGGACGTGTTGACTGCCAGTCTGCATATCTGACTTGACCGTTTTCATAAATAACTAAACTGGAACGAAAACCACCTGCAGAAGCTACATAAGCTGTATGAAGCAACTTTGGTTGTTTATTCTCTAAATAGTAAATGGCCCCTATATATTTTTTATCTCCAATAATCAATTCATCCTGACCATCATTATTTAAATCAGCAAACACATAATGAAGACTAGCTGGTTTATCGTAGGTGCTTAGTGTAAAGATATAGCCATACTCTTCAGAAAAAATCTTGTTCTGTTTCAACTTTTCATACAAGGATTCTCGGTCGCCACTACTTAAAAGTGCCTGATAGTGATTGTACCGCTCTATTACTTCCTTGTACAAATCTTTTCCTGTTTCGCTTTTCGTTTCCATTGTTGTTGACGGCGTTGCCATTGAAGAACTTGTACTAGTTTGGCTCTCTGACTTCGTAGAGCTTTCCTTCTGTTCCTCTTTGGTAGAAGATGATTGTGTTGCCGAAGGTTCTATTTTTTCATCTTTTTTGTTTGCACCACAAGATGCTAAAACAAAAACAGTAAGAATAGCTGAAAATATCATTAAAAATTTCTTCATATTAACCTCTCTAACCCATCCTATACAGATTTACGGATTTTAGTATTAGATTCGATTCATTACCAAATAATCACGCGGTCTTCTGGTGAACGCCACATACCATCTCCTTCTTTGACATCATAGGTTGTAAAGAAATCATCGAAGTTTGGTACTTGCACATTGACACGGAGTTTGGCTGGTGCGTGCACATCGACACTAGCCAAAAGTTTCATAAATTCTGGACGACCTTTCATGCGCCAGATGCGACCGAAGTTGTAGAAAAATTCTTCTGCTGAGAAGTCTGGTTCTCTCTTGGCTGCTTCAAGCGCTGCAGCGATTCCTCCCAAGTCAGCCACGTTTTCTGATACAGTCAATTTACCGTTGATGGTTGCTCCATAAGAATCTTGTCCATCAAATTGGTCAATGACTTTTTGTGTTTTCTCCTTGAAGGCAGCATAGTCACTCTCTGTCCACCAATCTTTGAGGCTACCATTTTCATCAAAAGAAGCTCCGTTGGTATCAAAGGCATGGGAAATTTCATGGGCAATAACCGCCCCAATACCACCGTAGTTAGCAGAAGATGACTGATGCAAGTCATAGAAAGGCGCCTGTAAAATAGCCGCTGGAAAGACAATCAGGTTCTTTTGTGGATTGTAGTAGGCATTGACCATATGAGCAGGCATTCCCCATTCCTTGTAGTCTACAGGCTGGTTCCACTTGCTCCAACTGTGCTTGATTTCCACACGCGCAAAGGCTAGAGCATTGTCAAAAAGACTAGCATTTTCATCTACTACCTTGTCTTTGTAGCGTACTGGCAATTCTTCTGGGTAACCGATATAAGGCTTGATGACATTGAGTTTGACGATGGCCTTGTCACGAGTTTCAGGAGTTAGCCAGTCATTTTTAGCCAAGCGTTCCTTATAGACATCGATCATAGTTGCCACTTTTCTCTCCACGTCTGCTTTGGCTTCTGGTGAGAATTTTTCATGGGCATACCAGAGACCCAAAGCTTGTTTGAATGGACCTTGTGCTAGCTGGTAGGCTGCTTTAACCTTGTCTTTGGCTTCTGGAACTCCAGAAAGCGCACGGCTGTAGGCACCTGACAAGACACGGATTTCTTCTGTTAAATAGCTGGTTGAAAGATTGACAACACTTAAAATTAAGGTTGCCTTGAGAAGAGGCCATGCCTCTTCACTATAGAATTGATCTGCTGCTTGCCAGAAACGTTCCTCGTCTACGATAACCTTGTCTGGTACTTGTCCAAGAACTGCTTGGAAGAAGTCATCCAAAGGTAGAGCAGGCGCGAATTTTTTAAAATCTTCATAAGAATATGGATGGTAGAGTTTAGCATATTCCGAACTTTCTTCATTAGAAAGCACCACTGCCGCCACGCGACGGTCCAATTCTAGTCTTTTTTCTAGCAAGTCTTCAATTTCTTCATCAGAGAAATCATAAGCCTTGAGAAGATTGGCACTAGTTTCTTTCCAAAGAGTTAAGAGCTCTTCGCGCTGAGGATGGTCTTCTGCATAGTAGGTTGTATCTGGCAGGATCGTGCTTGGAGCGCTGGCCCATAAAACGTTGATTCTTGCATCCATAAAGTCTGGTGATACACCAAAAGGAAGGAAGTTAGGTTTGCCAGCAAGTTCAAACTCTGCTAGTTTGGCAGTGAAATCCGCAAAAGTCTCCAATTCTTGGAACTCCTTAAGAAGAGGCAAAACAGGTGTGATACCGTCAGCTTCTCTCTTGTCAAAATCACGAACTAGGCGGTGGTATTTGACAAAGTTTGCCAAAATAGCATCCTCAGGCACTTCTTCACCTGCCAACCACTTGTCTGTTGTCGCCAGCATCAGGTCTTCAATTTCCTGGTCTAAATCAACAAATCCTCCCGTTTGAGACTTATCGGCTGGGATTTCAGCTGTCTTCTGCCATTCTCCATTGATTGCATCATAAAAATCGTCTTGATAACGTGTCATCTTGTTCTCGCTTTCATTTGTACTTGCTTTTAGCTTAACAAAAATTACCTGGGAATGCAATTAAAAATGAACTGATATTTTCTATTGTTTTTCAGTTATTATTTTAAATTTTTCAAAAATTAACTTGACTTAATTTTTTTTTTAATGTATATTAAGAGACAGGAGGAATACAAGTTTATGATACGTATCGAAAACCTCAGTGTCTCCTACAAAGAAACGTTGGCACTTAAGGATATTTCACTAGTGCTCCAAGGACCAACAATTACCGGAATCATTGGTCCAAACGGTGCTGGAAAATCAACATTATTAAAAGGGATGCTGGGAATTATCCCACATCAAGGTCAGGCATTTCTCGATGACAAGGAAGTTAAAAAATCCTTACATCGAATCGCCTATGTCGAACAAAAAATCAATATCGACTACAACTTTCCCATCAAGGTCAAGGAATGTGTCTCGTTAGGACTCTTTCCCTCTATCCCTCTCTTTCGAAGTTTAAAGGCTAAACATTGGAAGAAAGTGCAAGAAGCCCTTGAAATCGTCGGTCTAGCTGACTATGCTGAACGGCAAATCAGTCAACTGTCTGGAGGTCAATTCCAGCGGGTTTTGATTGCCAGATGCTTGGTGCAGGAAGCCGATTATATCCTCTTGGATGAACCCTTTGTTGGGATTGACTCTGTCAGTGAGGAAATCATCATGAATACGCTGAGAGATTTGAAAAAAGCTGGGAAGACGGTTCTCATCGTCCACCACGATCTCAGCAAGGTTCCCCACTACTTCGATCAAGTCTTGCTTGTCAATCGAGAAGTGATTGCCTTTGGTCCAACCAAAGAAACCTTTACCGAAGCCAATCTCAAAGAAGCTTACGGTAATCGACTCTTTTTCAATGGAGGTGACCTATGATTGCAGAATTTATCGATGGATTGCAAAAATTCCATTTCTTACAAAATGCCTTGATAACAGCCATTGTCGTCGGGGTCGTAGCTGGAGCTGTGGGATGTTTCATCATCCTACGCGGGATGTCACTCATGGGAGATGCCATTTCACATGCTGTCTTGCCAGGTGTAGCCCTCTCCTTCATCTTGGGCCTTGACTTCTTTATCGGAGCCGTTGTCTTTGGATTGCTAGCTGCTATCATCATTACCTACATCAAGGGAAACTCGATTATCAAAAGCGATACCGCCATCGGCATTACCTTTTCTTCTTTCTTAGCCCTCGGTATCATCTTGATTAGTGTCGCTAAAAGTTCAACTGACCTTTTCCATATCCTTTTTGGTAATATCCTAGCCGTCCAAGATACGGATATGTTTATTACTATGGGTGTTGGGGCAATCATTCTCTTGTTAATCTGGATTTTCTTCAAGCAACTCTTGATAACTTCCTTTGATGAACTCTTGGCCAAAGCCATGGGAATGCCTGTCAATTTCTATCACTACCTTCTCATGGTACTCCTGACTCTCGTGTCTGTGACAGCCATGCAAAGTGTCGGAACTATCCTGATTGTAGCCATGCTGATTACCCCAGCTGCAACTGCTTATCTTTATGCTAATAGCCTGAAAAGCATGATTTTCCTTTCCTCAACCTTTGGAGCTACAGCTTCAGTTTTGGGACTCTTTATCGGTTATAGCTTTAACGTTGCGGCAGGTTCTAGTATCGTGCTTACAGCCGCTAGTTTCTTTCTCATTAGCTTCTTTATCGCTCCAAAACAACGATATTTGAAACTAAAAAATAAACATTTGTTAAAATAAGGGGTAAAGCCCCAATAAATTGGAGGATCTAATGAAAAAATTAGGTACATTGTTGGTTCTTTTTCTTTCCGCCATTGTTCTCGTAGCATGTGCTAGCGGAAAAAAAGATGCAGCTTCTGGTCAAAAACTAAAAGTTGTTGCTACAAACTCTATCATCGCTGATATCACTAAAAATATTGCTGGTGACAAGATTGATCTTCACAGTATCGTTCCTGTTGGTCAAGACCCACACGAATACGAACCACTCCCTGAAGACGTTAAGAAAACATCTCAAGCTGATTTGATTTTCTATAACGGTATCAACCTTGAAACAGGTGGCAATGCTTGGTTTACAAAATTGGTAGAAAATGCCAAGAAAACTGAAAACAAAGACTACTTTGCAGTCAGCGAAGGCGTTGATGTTATCTACCTTGAAGGTCAAAACGAAAAAGGCAAAGAAGACCCACACGCTTGGCTTAACCTTGAAAACGGGATGATTTTTGCTAAAAACATCGCAAAACAATTGAGTGCTAAAGACCCTAGCAACAAGGAATTCTACGAAAAAAATCTCAAAGAATATACTGATAAGCTAGACAAACTTGACAAGGAAGCTAAGGAGAAATTTAACAACATCCCTGCTGAGAAAAAACTCATTGTAACCAGCGAAGGATGCTTCAAATACTTCTCTAAAGCCTACGGTGTCCCAAGTGCCTATATTTGGGAAATTAATACTGAAGAAGAAGGAACTCCTGACCAAATCAAGACCTTGGTTGAAAAACTTCGCCAAACAAAAACTCCTTCCCTCTTTGTAGAATCAAGTGTGGATGACCGTCCAATGAAGACTGTTTCACAAGATACAAACATCCCAATCTACGCACAAATCTTTACTGACTCTATCGCAGAACAAGGTAAAGAAGGCGACAGTTACTACAACATGATGAAATACAACCTTGACAAGATTGCTGAAGGATTGGCAAAATAATACTCTGAAAAACGTCATTCTCTCATGAGCTGGCGTTTTTTCTATGCCCATATTTCCGGTCAAATCATTGGAAAATTCCGACTGTTTCAGCTAAAATGGAAGAAAAAAGATTGGAGTATCCTATGGTAACTTTTCTCGGAAATCCTGTGAGCTTTACAGGTAAACAACTACAAGTCGGCGACAAGGCACTTGATTTTTCACTTACTACAACAGACCTTTCTAAAAAATCTCTGGCTGATTTTGATGGAAAGAAAAAAGTCTTGAGTGTCGTGCCTTCTATCGATACAGGCATCTGCTCAACTCAAACGCGTCGTTTTAATGAAGAACTGGCTGGACTGGACAACACAGTCGTATTGACTGTTTCTATGGACCTACCATTTGCCCAAAAACGTTGGTGTGGTGCTGAAGGCATTGAAAATGCCATCATGCTCTCAGACTATTTCGACCATTCCTTTGGACGTGATTATGCCCTCTTAATCAATGAGTGGCACCTATTGGCACGCGCAGTTTTTGTCCTCGATACTGACAATACTATTCGCTACGTTGAATACGTGGACAATATCAACTCTGAACCAAACTTCGAAGCCGCAATTGCAGCTGCTAAAGAACTAAATTAGAAGCCATTGTGGCAGATAGCTAGAGAAATCTAGCTTTTTTTGATATACTAGATAAAGATATTAGACAAGAGGAAACGAATGACCCCGAATAAAGAAGATTATCTAAAGTGTATTTATGAAATTGGCATAGATTTGCATAAGATTACCAACAAGGAAATTGCGGCTCGTATGCAAGTCTCTCCCCCTGCCGTAACTGAAATGATTAAACGGATGAAGAGCGAAAACCTCATCCTCAAGGACAAGGAATGCGGCTATCTACTGACTGACATCGGCCTCAAACTGGTCTCTGAGCTCTATCGTAAGCACCGTTTGATTGAAGTTTTTCTAGTCCATCATTTAGACTATACGAGTAACCAGATTCACGAGGAAGCTGAAGTCTTGGAACACACTGTCTCTGATTTATTCGTGGAGAGACTAGAAAAATTACTTGGATTCCCCAAGACCTGCCCTCACGGAGGAACTATTCCTGCCAAGGGAGAACTCTTAGTTGAAATCAATAACCTGCCACTAGCTGACATCAAGGAAGCTGGTGCCTACCGCCTGACTCGGGTGCACGATAGTTTTGACATTCTCCATTATCTGGACAAGCACTCACTTCACATCGGTGACCAACTCCAAGTCCAGCAGTTTGATGGCTTTAGCAATACCTTCACTATCCTCAGTAAAAACGAGGATTTACAAGTAAGTATGGACATTGCCAAACAACTCTATGTCGAAAAAATCGACTAATTTCTCAAGCACCCTACCAACCCTGAAAGTTTTATTTTCAGGGTTTTATTTCTATCATTTGATTTTACTTTCATTTAGTTGTAGAATATTTGTAAAAAAAAAGAAAGATAGTTTAACCTATGAAAAAATCACTAAAAATTTTTGCGACATCCAAATGGTTTGACCTCTTCGGCGTTGCTTTGGTCGTTGGGATTGCGATTGCATCTGGTTACCTCAACTCCCGCCTCGATAAATTTGTAGACTGGGGACCATGGACAGCACTTGTACCCTTTGGATTGATTTCCGTAACCAACGTTGGGATTTCCATGTTATCCACTCGTTTCACGGGAAAATTAAGCAAATGGGGAAATTACTTTGGTATTGTTAATACCATTTTGTCCGGTGCTATTGATTATATCCTTGGAAATAAGGCAGCTATCATTACCTATCCCGTCACCTTCCTCATTTATACCTTTGCTATTAAGAAATGGGAAGCTTCGCAAGAAGGCAGACCCAACCAAATGAGCCAAAAACAGGTAAAATTAGCGGCCATCATCATTTCAATCATCGCCTTCCTCTTTGCCTTTGCGACCAACTATATCGGCTATGGTGGCAAGATGAATCTCCTTGCCTACGTAACAACTATTGCCTTTGCACTGTCCCTCATTGCCAATGCTTTTAACGCATTGAAACTAACAACACAGTGGGGCTTCTGGTTGATTTACAATTTCGTTCAGCTGACAAAAGCTGGTATTCAAGGAAACTTTGCCAATATCGGAAAATACATCTTTTATATCCTCAATGCAATCGGAGCTTTATTTGTCTGGAATGATGAAGAAGTTAGGTAATAGAAGAAAACTTAAATAAAAAAACAAGTCGACTTAAGAGAATCTCCCTTCTGCTATTTTTATCATTTCACTTGTAACTCCCATTCTTTTGGAGTAGAATGAAGCTAGATAAAAGAGGGAGGTCATCTTATGAAAAATCTCTTTAGACTCCATTTCGTAGCAATTGCAGTTATCGATTTGCTACTATTGGCATTTTTTAGCAAAAGACCCGAGACATCTTTGGACTGGCTCTTGCTCTCTGGTTTTATTTTCCTCCTTGCTCAAGGACTACTGCTGTTTCGCTTGGTTGTCCGACTCAAACATCAATTCACTGAGATTTATCCTCAAATCAATAAAAAGATTCGCTTCTACTATTTAGGGGTTCTCTCCATTGATTTTCTATTTTTTGTCCTTTTAGCCTTCGTTAGTTCTCATCGTTTTTCATCTCTTATGCCAATCATCACTGCTTGCCATTCTACTTTATATTATATGACGGCTGACTACCTAAGAGAACACTATCCAGATTTTTACGATAAACACATCTCTTTATGAGAGTGTCTCTAAGGAAAAGGAGGTTTTAGCATGAAAAAAATCATCTTCATCAAAACCACTCAACTCCTTGTCATTGATGGAATCATGCTGGCATTTTTGACATTTAAAGAGGGGCTTACTTGGGACTGGATTTTGATTTATAGCGGTTGGGTCATTTTCTTTCATCCTGTGCTATTGACCTATCTTTCTAACCAACTTTGTGACCACTTTAGTCACCTCTATTCCCAGATTAGACCAAGATTCTGGCGTTTTACCTTACAAATCCTCCTATGGGATATCCTGATGATGCTCTCCTTGCTGTTTTTAAGTGATGTCCCACTTTTCCTTCAGGGAACTCTCCTAATCATAGGTCATCTCATCCCTTCCTATCGCATAAGCCAAAGCCTGAAACAAGATTTCCCCAAGGCCTATCAGAAACAGATTTCATTTTGGAGTATTTTATGATAGATAAGAAAAACCAAGCCGGCTGGACTTGGTCTTTCTTATCTATTTTTAGTATCAAGGATTATGGTAACAGGTCCGTCATTGACCAACTCAACCTGCATATCCGCTCCAAAGATGCCTGTCTGAACGGGCACTTCTTGCGCTAATTTTTGATTGAAAGCATCATAGAAGTCTGATGCCATATCAGGCTTGGCTGCACCTGTAAAGGCTGGACGATTGCCTTTCTTAGTATCCGCAAAGAGGGTAAACTGAGAAATAGAGAGGATTTCTCCTTCAATATCTTTGACAGACAGGTTCATCTTGCCTTCTGCGTCTGAAAAAATCCGCATATTGACAAGCTTTCTCACAGCATAGTCCAAATCTTCCTCTTGGTCCTCTGGCCCAACACCAACCAGCAATAAGAGGCCCTGATTGATTTTCCCCTGAACCTGACCTTCGATACTCACTTGGGCTTTTTTAACCCGTTGGATAATGATTTTCATAATAGCCTTTCTAGTAGAAGCTCAGACAATTAGCCGTTTGTCCGTTTGACAGAATAGACTTCTGGCACACTCTTAATCTTGTCCACGACTGAAGTCAGTGTCGAGAGATTGGCAATGCCAAAGGACACATGGATATTAGCAAACTTCATATCCTTGGTTGGTTGAGCATTGACCGTTGAAATATTCTTGGTTGTGTTTGAAAGAACTTGCAGTACATCGTTCAACAGTCCTGTACGGTTGAGGCCATAAATATCGATATGAGCCATATACTCCTTATTTGAGCTAGAATACTGGTCTTCCCACTCCACATCAAGGAGACGTTGCTCGTAGTTTTCTTGGGCACGCAGGTTCATACAATCCACACGGTGAATAGCTACACCACGACCCTTGGTAATATAACCAACAATATCGTCACCAGGAACAGGATTACAACACTTAGCAATCCGCACTAAGAGGCCTGATGCACCTTCAATGACCACACCACCCTCATGCTTTACCTTGAGGGTTTCTTTATTTTCAACCTTGATCTCGCCACCTTTGACAAGTTCTTCTGCTTCAGCCTTGGCCTTGGCACGTTCTTCTTCACGGCGTTCCTTTTCAGTCAGACGGTTAAAGACGGTAATCGCACCGATTTCTCCAAAACCAATAGCCGCAAAGAGGGATTCCTCTGTCTTGTAGCTGGTCTTTTGTAGAACTTGGTCCATGTGGCGCTTGTCCATGAATTTATTGGCCACATAGCCATTTTCTTGGAACTGAGCCATCAGCATTTCACGACCCTTGTTGACAGACAATTCCTTATCTTGATTTTTAAAGAACTGACGAATCTTGTTACGAGCCTTGCTGGTCTTGACCATATTGAGCCAATCACGGCTCGGTCCAAAGGAATTGGGGTTGGTGACAATTTCAACCTGATCCCCTGTCTTGAGCTTGGTTGTCAGTGGAACCATACGACCATTGACCTTGGCACCAGTTGCTTTTTCCCCAACTTTTGTATGGATTTCATAGGCAAAGTCAATCGGTCCTGAATCTTTTGGAAGGGAACGGACAGCTCCATCTGGGGTAAAGACGTAAATCTCCTCAGCCAGATAGTTTTCCTTAACAGAATCCACAAATTCCTTAGCATCATCAGCCTGATCTTGGAGCTCCATCATCTCCTTGATCCAGTTCATCCCAATAGCAGATTCCTTGCTGTTAACCTGCCCCTTAATGCCTTTCTTATAAGCCCAGTGAGCCGCAACCCCGTACTCAGCGACCTCGTGCATTTCCTTGGTCCGAATCTGGAATTCAATCGGCCCTTTTGGCCCATAGACAGTCGTATGGATAGACTGATAACCATTGGCCTTGCGGTTAGCGATATAGTCTTTGAAACGACCTGGCATGGGTTTCCAAAGCTCATGCACGTAACCAAGCATGGCATAAACATCACTTTGGGTATCCAAAATACAACGAATGGCAATCAGGTCATAGATTTCCTCAAACCGTTTTCTCTTATCCTGCATTTTGCGGAAAATCGAGTAAATATGTTTGGGACGACCATAAATCTTCCCTTTCAAGTGACGATCTGTCGTATATTCTTCTAATTTTGTGACTACCTCATCCACCAAGGCTTCACGCTCTCTGCGCTTTTCCTTCATCATGTGGGTAATCTTGTAAAACTCCGTTGGGTTGAGATAACGGAAAGATAGGTCTTCCAATTCCCATTTGACGCTAGAAATCCCCAGACGGTGAGCAAGAGGTGCATAGATTTCCATAGTTTCTTTGGAAATACGCTCCTGCTTGTCTTTTCGAAGGTGTTTCAGGGTCCGCATATTGTGTAAGCGGTCAGACAGTTTGACCAAGATAACGCGGATGTCCTCAGACATGGCCATGAGCATCTTGCGATGATTTTCCGCTAATTGTTCCTCGATTGATTTGTACTCGACCTTACCGAGCTTGGTAACCCCATCTACGATTACCCGCACATCAGGACCAAACTCTCTTTCCAAATCATCCAGAGTCGCTTCTGTATCTTCTACCACGTCATGCAAGAAACCACAAGCTACCGTTACAGCATCCAGCTTGAGCTTAGCTAAAATACCTGCCACTTGGATAGGGTGAATAATATAAGGCTCACCTGATTTGCGATATTGACCACTATGGCATTCCACCGCGTAGACCAAGGCCTTATGGACAAAATGGACATCCTCTTCCGTCAAATATTCTTTGGTTAAAGCGACAACTTCTTCGCCTGTTAAATTCACTTCTTTCGGCATCTCTACTCTCCAATTCTTCCTACCATTTTATCACTTTTTTAAGAATATGAAAACTAGAAAATTCCCTCTCAATCAATCCACATCTCAAAAAACACTGCCAGATTTCTCTAGCAGTGTTTTAAGTTTCTTTTATCTTAGTAAACCGTTCTTTCAGTTTCTACATCGAAGAAGTGTGCTTTGTTCAAGTCAAATCCAAGTTCAACTGTTGCACCTGTTTGCAAGTAGTCACGAGCATCAACTTTGGCAACAAATTCATCTTTACCAACTTGGCAGTAAAGGTGAGATTCTGAACCAAGCAATTCTGATACTGAGATAGTAGCTTTGACAACTGATTCTGGGAATGTTTCAAGGAAAGCAGGTTCTGCATTCACGTCTTCTGGACGGATACCGAAGATCAATTCTTTACCTTCGTAGCCTTTTTCACGAAGAACTTTCAATGCGCCTTCTGGAACTTTCAAACGAAAACCGTCAGAAACAATTTCGCTACCAACCAACTTCACGTTGATGAAGTTCATAGCTGGGCTTCCGATGAATCCTGCTACGAATTTGTTAACTGGGTTTTTGTAAACTTCTTGAGGAGTACCGATTTGTTCCACACGTCCGATAGTACCTGTACCAGCAGGGTTCTTAGTTGCTGACATGATAACGATACGGTCTGCAAGTGTCATCGCTTCTGTTTGGTCGTGAGTTACGTAGATAGTTGTAGCTCCGATACGACGGTGGATTTTAGCGATTTCAGCACGCATTGATACACGAAGTTTGGCATCCAAGTTTGACAAAGGTTCGTCCATCAAGAATACTTTTGCGTCACGGACGATGGCACGACCCATGGCAACACGTTGACGTTGACCACCTGAAAGGTCAGCTGGTTTACGTTCCAAGAATTCTTTCAATCCAAGGATTTCAGCTGCTTCTTGTACACGTTTGTCGATGTCTTCTTTGCTGTATTTACGCAATTTCAAACCAAAAGCCATGTTGTCATAAACAGTCATGTGTGGGTAAAGAGCGTAGTTTTGGAATACCATGGCGATGTCACGGTCTTTTGGAGCTACGTCGTTGACAACCACGCCATCGATAGATGCAGTACCTTCTGTGATGTCTTCAAGACCAGCAATCATACGAAGAGTTGTTGATTTACCACATCCTGAAGGACCTACGAAAACGATAAATTCTTTGTCTTTGATGTCCAAGTTGAAGTCTTCAACTGAATAGTGTTCGCTGTTTGGATATTTTTTGTAAATGTTTTTAAGATTCAATTCTACCATGAGGTGAACTCCTTTTGTCTTTTGATAGTTTTATTATAGATGAAAACGCTTTACTTTTCTATGGCAAGGTGACCAAAAAAATAAAAAAGTTCTGTGCAACTTGCACAAAACTTTATAAAATATCTGGTAAAATCAACTGATAACACAAGGTCAGGTCAGTCAATTCCTTCAACTGAAGCCCTGTCAATTCTTCCCATTTATCAATCTTATATTGGAGAGAATTGCGGTGCAGATAGAGTTGCTGGGCTGTTTTAGTGAGAACGGCACTATTTTCCCAAAGGGAGAGAATGATTTCCTGAATCTGATCCTGGTCCAAAATCATCTGGTGCAGGCATTCCTTGATTGCTCTCAGGTCAACAATTCTTTCCCCCATACTCCAAAGATAGAGTTGTGAAAAGGTATGAACACCTTGGTGACCCTGACGCCACCAAGTCTTAAACAAATCGCGCTCTGCTTTGATTAAGTCTGATAGGGCTTGATGTCCTGTCTGAGACCAAACCTGACCTAACATGATAGAGAGACGCAGTCCAAAGTCATACTCAACCGCTTCAATCGTATCACTTAAAATAGCTCGTACAGATGTGTATTTGTCTTGTTGAAGTACGAAAACATAATCCTGAGCTCCGACCTGAAGCACTGTCTGACAGTTAGGAAAAAGAGTCCGCATCATATCCAGCCAAGAAGCTAGATTTTCCTGCTGAAAATAGGAAAGATGACAATAAACCAACTGAATCTTTTTAAAAGTTTTCGGTGCCTGACCCTTGCCCTCAATCAGATAGGAATACCAAGGATTGAGCGAACGAGCCTGCTCCTGCTGGGTCAAAAGGGCAACCAACTGCTTTTCACGCTCACTGAGCCCAGCTTCCTCCAGCAAAATCCACTGCTGAGAAGTTAAAGGGAGCGTGAGATAGCCCTCTTTCTCTACTGGTTGGTCTGAAATCTGAGCCTCAGGAAACCAGTCTTGTAGTTCTTTTGCTATCACGTCCTAGCCCTCCACTTTTTGGATGCACCACGAAATCAAGCTCTCAAGACGTTCTAGATTATCAGTCATATGGAGATAGCCCATCACGGCTTCAAAACCTGTGGACATACGGTAAGTCACCACATCAGCATTTTTGGCCTTGGTGTGACTATTGGTATTGCGACCACGTTTGTAGATTTCTTCTTCTTTTTCTGTTAAAACCTGCTCCTCTAACATAAGGGAAATCAGGCGAGCCTGAGCCTTGGCTGAGACATACTTGGTCGCTTCTTGGTGGAGTTTATTGGGTTTGGTCATACCTTTGAGGATGAGGTGACGGCGAATATACATAGAATACACCGCGTCCCCCTCAAAAGCTAACGCAATCCCGTTAATGAGATTGACATCAACCACGTGTCCACCTCACTCCATCTTTGGTGTCAAGGAGCTTAATCCCTTGAGCAGCCAATTGGTCACGGATCTGGTCCGCTGTAGCAAAGTCACGATTGGCACGCGCTTCTTGGCGTTTTTGGATCAAGTCTTCAATCTCTGCATCCAAAACTTCCTCAACAAAGACAATTCCAAAGACCTCTAACATAGCCGCAAGAGCTTCCTTAACACTTGCATCATAGTTTCCAGAATTGATCCACTTGGCCATTTCAAAGACTACTGTAATACCGTTGGCAGAGTTGAAATCCTCATCCATAGCTGCTACAAACTTGTCTTTAAAGGCTTGCAAGTCTTGGGCATCTACAGTCCCAGAAAATGGTTGTTCGTAAGTGTTCTTTAGATACTTGAGATTAGTCTCTGCATCACGCACTGCCTTTTCCGTAAAGTTGATAGGCTTGCGATAATGTTGAGTCGCAAAGAAGAAACGAAGGACTTGACCATCAAGAGTTTTAAGGGCATCGTGCACTGTGATAAAGTTGCCCAAAGACTTAGACATCTTGACATTGTCGATATTGACAAAGCCATTGTGCATCCAGTAGTTAGCAAAGGTCTTGCCTGTTTTGGCTTCTGACTGGGCAATTTCATTGGTATGGTGAGGAAACTCTAGGTCAGCTCCACCACCGTGGATATCAATGGTATCTCCCAAAATCTCTGTCGACATGACTGAACACTCGATGTGCCAGCCCGGACGACCAGGTCCCCAAGGACTGTCCCAAGAAATCTCGCCTGATTTGGCAGATTTCCAGAGGGCAAAGTCTACAGGATTTTCCTTACGAGCTGTTTCTTCATCGGTACGACCTGAAGCACCTAGCTCCAAATCTTCCAAGGTTTTATTGGCCAACTTGGCATAGTTATGAGATTTTTCCACACGGAAATAGACATCTCCTTGGCTCTCATAAGCAAAGCCTTTTTCAATCAAATCTTCCACAAAGCGGATAATGTCAGCCATAAACTCCACCACACGAGGATGGCGGGTCGCAGGTTTGACGCCCAAGGCCGTCACATCCTCACGAAAGGCAGCGATGTACTTGTCCGCAACCTCCTGAGGCGTGATACCTTCTTCCTTGGCACGGTTGATAATCTTATCATCCACATCCGTAAAATTGGAAATATAGGCAACCTCATACCCACGATACTCAAAATAACGACGAATCGTATCAAAAGCTACCGTCGAACGGGCATTCCCCACGTGGATATAGTTATACACGGTTGGCCCACAAACATACATCTTGACTTTTCCGTCCTCAATCGGGACAAATTCTCGCAAATCACGAGACATGGTGTCGTAAATTTTAATCATGCGGTCCACTCCCTTCTCTATTTCTGATTTTTTCGGCTGAAAACCAGCTCTGCAAAAGGACCAAATTGTCTGAGGCTATCCAGTTGGTAAAAGCGCTGCCCTTCCTCTTGGGTAAAGAGGGGAACCCCCTTTCCTAGGATAAGGGGCGCTATCTGAATAATGATGTGGTCGAAAAGATCCGCATCCAAGAGCGGTCCTACTAAGGAATTACCACCAATCACAAAGACATTTTTGCCTTTGTCAATCTGGTGAACAAAGTCCACCACATCCCCAGCTACTGGCTGGTAATTGCTGACAGGCAGGTGCCTATCATGCGTAAAGACATAGTTTTCCGTAGCTTGATAAAAACTTTCTACATCTTGCAAATCTTGGATTTCCTCAAAGGTCCGCTTGCCCATGATGGTGATATCCATTTGCCTGTAAAAGTCATCATAGCCTGTATTCTCTACAGAACCAAGCTGATGCAGCCAGTCTATCCTGTGCTGGCTGTCTGCCAAGTAGCCATCCAAGGTGATACAGCCGTAAAAATATACTGCCATTCTTGTAGTTTCCTTTCTAGTTCTGCTTCGCCTTCACTTAGCAGGATAGACCCAGATGATTATACCTAAGCTAATCAAAGTATTCAGCAAAATCCTTGCTGGACAAGAAAAATAAACCAGACAACAGCAATTCCAATCTGCAGCAGAACGGTTCATTCTTAAACATTCAAGCGCCTCTCCTGTATACTTCTGGCTCAAATGGTAAAGGTAGGCAAAGAGCAGGACCAGAAAGAGTAGGATCAGAAGACCGAAAATCAGATTTCCTGCACGAAACAAACTGAAAACAGAAACAAGACTTCCTGCCAAATAGAACGCAAAATACTTATTGTCCTTGAAAAAACCTTTCTTTCAAAGTTCCTCAGTTATCGTACAAAAGCAGTATAGCTAAGCTTGTCCTTCCAAGAATTTATAATTTTGAAAAATAGTAACTTGCTTCTCGCTGCTCCTCAATTGTCCTAATTTGGACTTCATTCTCTTGGCTTAACTTGTTTCTTGCTTGAATCATATAGCCATCCTCTACAACCCAGACGATCTGTGACTGGCTTCTTTAGCCTGCTCAAGTTTATTAACGTAGTACTCTCGTCTTTCTTCAACTTCATGAATCGTTGGCTCATCCTTCTGTCCATGAACTCGGACGATCTTAGCAGGAATTCCAACCACTGTCACATCACTTGGAACATCTGCAACAACTACTGCTGCTGCACCGACTTTGGCATTTTCACCGATTTCAACGGGTCCAATGACTTGGGCATGAGCGGATATAAGCGCTCCTTTGCGAACGGTAGGATGGCGTTTGCCACAGTCTTTCCCTGTTCCCCCAAGAGTCACTCCATGATAAAGGAGAACACCTTTTTCAACAATCGCTGTCTCCCCAATCACCAAACCAGAGCCATGGTCGATAAAGACCCCTGAATCGATCTGGGCACCTGGATGAATCTCAATCTGAGTCCAAAAGCGCCAAAACTGACTGTGCATACGAGCCAGGAGTTTGAAGCCATGCTTCCATAGAAAATGCGAGAGACGGTGGGCCGCCAAGGCTTTGACACCTGGATAAGTTAGCAAAACCTCCAAAGTGGTGCGGGCCGCTGGATCATTTTCTTTTACGATATCAATGGTTTCGCGCCACCATCCCATACATTTCTCCTTTTCTTATTCTAAATCTTTTGGTGTTTCTGTAAATTCTTTCTTAGGTTTGTGATCCTTGTGATGACGTGGGCGATGAGGACGCTCTGATTTTTCACCTTTTTCATCACGTTCAGGTTTTGGTGGACGAGGAAGAAGGGCTTTCATAGAAGCATCCACACGTCCTTTTTCATCAATTTTGATAACCTTAACATCAACTTCATCCCCGATTGCTACCAAGTCTTCGACATTATTGGTACGCGTCCATGCCATCTCAGAGATATGAACAAGAGCATCTGTCTTGTCAAAGAGGTTGACAAAGGCACCAAATTTCTCGATACGAACGACTTTAGCACGGTAAACTTCATCCACTTTAGCTTCACGCACCAAACCAGCAATAATTTCTTTAGCACGGTTAATGGCATCTTGGTCGCTAGAGTAGATAGATACATTTCCTTCTTCGTCAATATCAATCTTAACGCCTGTTTCAGCGATAATCTTGTCGATGGTTTCTCCACCCTTACCGATGACAATCTTAATCTTGTCCACATCAATCTTGATGGTATCAATTTTCGGAGCAGTTGGAGCCAATTCTGGACGAACTTCTGGAATGGTTGCTTCAATCACATCAAGAATTTCAAAACGGGCTTTCTTGGCTTGGGCAAGAGCCTCAGTCAAGATTTCTGCAGTAATCCCTTGAATCTTGATATCCATTTGTAGGGCTGTAATCCCGTCACGAGTTCCTGCAACCTTGAAGTCCATGTCTCCAAAGTGGTCTTCCAAACCTTGGATATCTGTCAAGACTGTATAGTTGTTTCCATCTGAGATGAGACCCATGGCAATCCCTGCTACTGGCGCCTTGATTGGCACACCACCAGCCATAAGGGCAAGCGTTCCCGCACAGATAGAGGCTTGAGAAGAAGAACCATTTGATTCTAAAACTTCTGCTACCAAACGGATAGCGTATGGGAATTCCTCCAAGCTTGGCAAGACTTGAGCAAGGGCACGTTCACCAAGAGCCCCGTGACCAATTTCACGACGACCTGGCGCACCGTAACGACCAGTTTCCCCTACAGAATATTGAGGGAAGTTATAGTGGTGCATAAAGCGTTTCTTGTACTCTGGATCCAAACCATCGATGATTTGAGTTTCCCCCATCGGAGCCAAGGTCAAGACTGAAAGGGCCTGAGTTTGACCACGAGTGAAGAGACCAGAACCGTGTACACGAGGAAGGAAGTCAACAACCGCATCCAAAGGACGGATTTCATCGACCTTACGACCATCAGGGCGAACCTTGTCTTCTGTAATCAAACGACGCACTTCAGCGTGTTCCATTTGTTCCAAGATTTCAGCAACATCACGCATAATACGGTCAAATTCTTCATGATCTGCATATTTTTCTTCGTAAACAGCAGTTACTTGATCCTTAACTGCTTGTGTTGCAGCTTCACGAGCCAATTTTTCTTCTACTTGAACCGCTTTTTGGAGGTCGCTGTTGTAGGCTGCGATGATTTCAGCTTGCAAGTCAGCGTCCACATGAAGCAATTCTACTTCAGCCTTTTCCTTACCGACTGCTGCAACGATTTCTTCTTGGAAGGCAATCAATTCTTTGACTGCTTCGTGCCCTTTAAGAAGGGCTTCCAACATGATTTCTTCTGACAATTCTTTAGCACCAGACTCTACCATGTTGATGGCGTGTTTAGTACCAGCTACTGTCAATTCAAGGAAAGATTGCTCTGCTTGTTCTTGACTTGGGTTGATGATGATTTGGCCATCTACATAGCCCACCTGTACCCCAGCGATTGGTCCGTCAAATGGAATATCTGAAATGGAAAGTGCCAAGGATGAACCAAACATAGCAGCCATTGGTGCAGATGCATTTTCATCATAAGAAAGCACGGTGTTGATGACTTGTACTTCATTACGGAATCCTTCCGCAAACATAGGACGGATTGGACGGTCAATCAAACGCGCTGTCAAAGTCGCATCCGTTGAAGGACGTCCTTCACGTTTCATAAAGCCACCAGGAAACTTCCCAGCTGCATACATTTTTTCTTCGTAGTTGACTTGAAGAGGGAAGAAATCTCCAGTTGCCATTTTCTTAGACATCACGGCAGCAGTCAAGACGGTTGACTCACCGTAACGTACAACAACAGAGCCATTTGCCTGCTTAGCAACCTGACCAGTCTCTACAATTAACTCACGACCCGCAAAAGTCGTTTGAAACACTTGTTTTGTCATTTTTAACCCCTTTGGATTGATAATATTATACGTCTTGCCTACAAAAATCAGGATACAAAGGGCGTGAAGAATCCCGTATGAAAATAGGAGATTGACGCAGTGTGCGATGCACACTAGGAAATCTATCTATTTCACTAGGGATTTAGCCCGTGTTCAACTATTTAGGTACTTTGAAAAGTTTAAAGATATTATTCTTTAGTATTTTTCCTTTTTATAGCAGATTTGAATAGTTAAAAATCTGTTTATACCCTCATCTTTGTATCAAGTACGTACAGAGTCTATTTTATCATATTTTTCTTAAAAAGTGCGGTCTTTACCATTAAAAAGGAACCATTCCCCTCACCTGAGAAGAATGGTTTACTTTTTATTATCCTAGAGACTGATGATTAAACAAGGCATGGGTTGCTTGGTGGATGTATTTTGCTGTTTCTGCATTGTTCATGGTGTAGAGATGCACACCTGCAACATCCTGAGTTACCAAGTCCACGATTTGGTCCACTGCATAGGCAAGTCCTGCTGCTCTGAGCGACTCAGGGTCATGCTCATACTTGTCTAAGATAGCTTTAAATTTGCGTGGAAGATGGATATTCTCACAAGTCTTCAAGAGGCGGAGAGCCTGATTTCGATTCAGAATTGGCATAATCCCTGCATGAATAGGAACATCAATCCCAGCCAAGATACACTTATCTTGAAAATCATAGAAGCGCTCATTGTCAAAGAAAAGCTGAGTCACGAGGCTCGAACAACCTGCATCTACTTTCTTCTTAAGATTTTGAATATCTGAAATCTGATTTGGTGAATCTGGATGCCCTTCTGGATAGCAAGCGCCAACAATATCAAAGTGAGGGGCTTGTTCCTTGATGAACTCGATCAAGTCAGTTGCGTAGTGGAAATCCTTTTGTGGTTCCACATCAGGGATAATATCCCCACGAAGAGCCAAGATTTTCTGCACCCCAACCTTGTCCAAATCAGAAATGGTTTCAGCAACCTTGTCCTTAGTTAAATAGATAGCTGGCAAGTGAGCAATAGTCGGAATCGCCAAGTCATTTTGGATAAAGTCAGCCAAACGAACCGTCGTTTCCTTGATATTAAATTTATTATTGCTGGCAGTCACACTGATAAAGTGGGGAGCCAACTCCTGCATATCTTGAAGAGCAGAAATAATGTTATCATTACCCACGGCTGGGTTTGGAGGGAACACTTCAAATGAGAGTGACGGTGTTTGGCGTGACATAGTCCTTATCCTTTTCTAGTTGATTTTTAGTTAGCTGGACTCTTAGAATCCAAGTGAAACAGGCAGATTGACCAAACAGTGCTTCTAGAGAAATCCTTATCTTACAATTTCTCACGCGCAGCTTTCGCTGCTTCCACAAGGCGGATCAAGCTTTCTTTTGTTTCTGGAATACCACGTGTTTTCAAACCACAGTCAGGGTTGATCCAAACTTTCTTGCTTGGCACTTTAGCAAGGATAGC
This sequence comes from Streptococcus sp. HMSC063B03, assembly GCF_001836965.1. Taxonomy (GTDB): domain Bacteria; phylum Bacillota; class Bacilli; order Lactobacillales; family Streptococcaceae; genus Streptococcus; species Streptococcus pneumoniae_F. The sequence continues at coordinate 28,156 of NZ_KV831029.1, forward strand.
TTCGATTGTATGGTCGATTTCGCCTTCATTTGGCACACGAGGTGAGTGGATATCGTAAACCCCTGGTCCCACTTCTGTTTGGAAGTTTTTCGCTTTGAGTTCGTCCAAGATTTCAAGGTTTGAACGGCTAGCTTCAAAGGAAATAACATCTGCATCCATGTTATCGATAGCTGGGATGATATCTGTAAATTCTGAGTAACACATGTGAGTGTGGATTTGTGTATCTGGCGCTACTGTTGAGTGTACCAAACGGAAGGCAGGAATTGCCCAGTCAAGGTAATCTTCGTACCAGTCACTACGACGGAGTGGCAATTTCTCACGAAGAGCAGCCTCATCGATTTGGATGATTTTCACACCAGCAGCTTCAAGGTCAAGTACTTCATCCTTGATGGCAAGGGCGATTTGAAGAGTAGAATCCTTGATAGAGATGTCTTCACGAGGGAATGACCAGTTGAGGATGGTAACAGGTCCAGTCAACATACCTTTAACAGGTTTGTTTGTACGGCTTTGTGCATAGCTAGACCATTTAACAGTGATAGGGTTAAGACGAGTTACATCACCCCAAATGATTGGTGGTTTCACCCCACGCATACCGTATGATTGTACCCAACCATTTTTAGAGAAGAGGTAACCTGACAAGTTTTGACCGAAGTACTCAACCATGTCATTACGCTCAAATTCACCGTGAACAAGGACATCAAAGTCGATATCTTCTTGCCATTTGATCCATTCATCAATCGTTTCAGCAAGAAAAGCGTCGTACTCTTCTTGAGACAATTCACCTTTACGGTAAGCCAAACGTTTAGCACGAACTTCTTTAGTTTGAGGGAATGAACCGATAGTTGTTGTTGGAAGAGCTGGAAGTTTGAAAGCTTCTTCTTGGATAGCTTCACGTTCTGCAAAGGCTGGCAAACGAGTGTAGTCTGCATCAGTCAAACCAGCGATACGCGCACGAAGTTCCGCATTTTCACCAACACGCTCAGTCGCAAAGAGTTCTTTGTTAGCTGCAAGTGCTTCTTCACCTTGACCATTGCGGATAGCATCCAAATCACGAATCTCATCCAATTTTTCAACTGCAAAGGCAAAGTGGTTCAAGATTGCTGGTTCAAATTCTTCATTAGCAGTTGTAAATGGCACATGAAGAAGTGAGCATGAGCTTGTCAAGACAATGTTTTCAGCTGGGATTTGTTCAAGAACAGCCAAGCTCTTTTCGTAGTTGTTTCGCCAGATGTTTTTACCATTGACAATACCTGCATAAAGAGTCTTGTCAGCTGGGAAACCACCTTTAACCAATTCAAGAGTTTTCTTACCTTCAACGAAGTCAAGACCGATAGCATCTACTGGCAAGTTCACAAGGTCAGCGTAGATGTCACGAACGTCTCCGAAGTAAGTTTGAAGCAAGACTTCAAGACCTTTTTTGTCAGCCAAAAGTTTGTTGTAGAGGTTTAAGAAGAGAGCTTTTTCTTCAGCTGTCAAATCTTTGACAAGAGCAGCTTCATCCAATTGGATACGAGTCGCACCAAGTTCAGCCAATTTTGCAAAAACTTCTTGGTAAGCAGCCACTAAGCTGTCTACGAAGTCTTCTGCTTTCACACCTTCTTCAAAGTCTGACAATTGAAGGAAAGTGAATGGACCTACTAGGACTGGACGAGTGTTTAAACCAAGTTCTTTTGCTTCTTGGAACTCATCGAAGATCTTGTGACCTGCAAGTTTGACTTGAGTGTCTTTTTCAAATTTAGGAACGATGTAGTGGTAGTTGGTGTTGAACCATTTCTTCATTGGAAGGGCGCGAACGTCCCCTTTTTCTCCTTGGTAACCACGACCCAAAGCGAAGTAGCGCTCAAGGTCAGACAAGTCCAAGTTTTGAACTGAAGCAGGTACCACGTTGAAAAGGAAAGCTGCATCTAGGAAGTTGTCATAGTGAGAAAAGTCATTTGATGGAATTTCAGTAATGCCTTTTTCTTTGACAATGTTCCAGTGTTTCGCACGCAAGTCTTTTGCTGCTGCAAGGAGTTCTTCTTCTGAGATTTCTTTTCTAAAGTATTTTTCAGTTGTAAATTTTAATTCGCGGAATTCGCCCAAACGAGGGAAACCGATGATTGTAGTTGACATGATGTGTCCTCCAAAATTTGTTGTTGAAACTATCTTAACAGAAAAGAAAGCGTCTGTATAATTGTAAAAAATTAGGCTTTGATATAGTTTGAAACTATATCTCCGTTTTAAACAAAAGAAAAAGACCTGAGACAAATGCCTCAAATCCTTTGTGTAGCTTGTTTTAAAGCTGTATCCCAGTTAGACGGTTCAAACGTCTTATTAGTGATTCTTATAAGTGACTATGGCTTGTTATTAGAAAAGACTATATGTTGATTTTTCTTTTGTAATTCTGATATTTCCCTGAAAAGTGCGGACGGGAGGTAAAATTATCCAGTGGATGATTTTAGCAAACCAAGTAATTTCATCCCTAATTTTTGAGCCAGAATGTCTCAAAAATTCCGTTCTAGATAATAATAAATTATTATCTAGAATACCACTATAGCGGGAAATATCCGCTAAAAGCTCACTTCGTTCGCACTTGATATAAATAAAGCATAATTTTTCTATATTATACACTTGAGGCACTATAACTGTTAAATTTGTTAAAGTTTTCCAACTTCTTCCTTTCAACTCTTTCTCTGTTCGAGGGGGACGACTGCTAATGTCTTTCCTAAACTGGCTAAAACTTTCAAGACTGTGTCCAACTGGGGGCTAGTCTTGCCTGTTTCCATCCTAGCTATGACAGGCTGGCTCACTCCACTAAGTTCTTCTAGCTTTTTCTGACTGATTCCTTGTTCGTGTCTAGCTTCAATCAACTCACTCATGATAGCGACTCGCATATCACTTTCAAGGATTTCCTCTTTGCTAAAGAGCTCAGAACGGACATCCTTCCAATTACTCCCAATAGCACTATTCTTCATCACTTAACCTTCTTTCTTTTAAGTCCTTTAGTTCACGCTTGGTTTTTATGAATTATAACTCAAAAGTTATTAAAAGTTAATTCTAACACTCATAAAAAGAAGACCTTAGAAAATTCTAAAGGTCTCATCTTTATCATTCGAAAAAAGTACGAGAAGAGTTATAAAGTGCTGGTATTCCTTACGTTTACTCCAGCTCTATCCCCTTCTCTCGGAGATTAGCCAGACACTCCTCATAGTAGGCATTGTCATGTTCGCTATAGATAGGACTAGTCAACTTTTCCTCTGCTAAGTATTGATAAGGAGGGGAGGTCTTACCTCGGTAGTTCTTGTCCAGCCACTCTTGACTGACATTGTAGCCTCGATTAGCCATCTCCTTCATGATCAAGTCATGATAGGCATAGAGACGATAGGGCGAGTGAGTAAAGACATAGTCAACCGTCGCATGCTTTCTACCCCAGCCATTACCACGCAGGGCGCAACACTCTCGATGCTGCCCCAAGAGTTGAGGACGAGGAAGCTGTGAAATCAAAGCCTCATGCCAAAGTCTCATGGGAGTCTCCTTTCAGTAAAGTCGAATGTTGCAAATAGGTATTTGGGTAAAGTTCAAGCAAGTCTCGAGTCTTAGAGATTACATCTTCCTTAGAAGCCTGACCAAAGCGGTAGCGATCCAGCAAGAGCATATAGTCCTTTCGCTCAGCATCTGTCGCTTTCTTTTTAAAATAGCCCCAAATATGCTGAAAGGCATTGCAAACCTGACCCCTGTGTTCTGGAATCTGACAGGCACGATCGATCAGTTCTTGAACATGACTTACCTCCACCTCTTCATTCTTGAGATACTGACGAATCTCATTGTAAATATTGCTGGAATGACTCAAAACGAGATATTTGTTTCTAGCCCAGAGTTGCTGGCAATGGGATTTTTGGTTAATTTGTTCCATGTTTCTCCTTGCTTTTTATCAGTTTCCAGGAAATATGGAAACAAGGTTGTAACTTAAATATGAGCGAATTATGAGCGAAAAAAGAAATAATAATTACTAATCGTATGAAACTTTTTTCATCTTCTACAACTTTCGATAGATTCAAGAAACAAAGTAATAATTTTCTTTTAGTTCTCGGAAACGGTCAAAACCGAGAATACCCTCATTTTGTAATCTGCCTAAAACGACGCTCGGATGAATATCGATTTCCTCTGCAAAATCTAGAATATCCGACTTATCAAAATTTCCTTTTTTGATAAAAGTCTGGTAATCTTCTGGACTAATCAAGACATCTTTTGCAAACTGATCTGCCTGTTCCTCAGAACGTCTGTAGGATTCACTATTTCCATCATCAGATGAAAAATCATTCTCTAGAATATGTCCTATCTCATGAAAAAGTGAGAACCAGAAAATATCGGATGCTTTGTTTCGATCTGTGAGTAAAAGCAAGGCACTGCTGTTACTGAATTTTTTAGTCGCTCCATTCAGATTGGCATTTGGTAAGGCAGGTAGACCGACTAGGACAACGCCGCAGTCTAATAAAATATCGTACAAGCGCTGTGGAAAAATTTCTGGGTCCTGTCTGGTCAACTTTCTCAAAGCAGGCAGGCTTCTCTCTAGCTTTTTACGGTTGAGCTTGGTAGTTGTTGTATCACGTGCTTTTTTAGATGCCAACTCCAGCATGATGTTAGAGTTTACTATACTTTTAATCGTAAACTCACGCGTATTCCGATAGCTGACTAAATGGTTAAAAGATGTAAGGTTTTCTAAACTTGCCACACCAAGAATCTTACGAAGCTCGACAATCTTTTCCTTCAAGCTATAGCGTTTATCTGGAACGTAACCTTTTTCCTTAAAATACTTGAAATCAATCATCTCACAGATGTCTTTCTCGCTACCTTCTTCAAGCTCTCTTTCCTCTGCAATCTCAGCCACTTTTACATCATAAGCATTCTGAAGATTGAGCCAAGTTTGCATGGAAACTCCGCTTAGCTTGGCAAGCTTATGAGCTGTTTCTTTACTAATGGACTCCTCAGCGTTGACCAGCTTGCTGATAGTCTTTGCTGAAACCCCCAAACGCTCCGCAAATTCTTTCTGCGTTACGTTATAATCTTCAATCAACTCTTCAACATACTGACCTGGATGAAAAGCAATCAGGTCTTTGTATTCAACAATTTTATTACTCATAGTGATTGCTGACCTCCTCTATTTTTAGGATTTCGATTTCAATAGGATTTGGAAACACCTTTTCTAAATCCTCCTCACGAAATTCTACAATCAACCGATAGGAACTCCTTCGACCATCTATATCCAAAGCAAACTGTCCCTGTCTCTTTCCCTTAAGTGGGTGAAAGTGATATTTAGGAAAAGCTTTCACACTAGCCAAAGAATCCGCCGCTTCCAAAAAGTTGATCAACTGATGCAACTTTACAGCAATCTTATCCGAAAAATCTTTTTTGGCTCTCCTCAGCTCTGTGCACTGCTTTTTAACAGTTTTATTTTTATAGATAAGCTTCATAGATCCCTTTCTGTTAAATTAAATTACCTTTTAGGTAATTTAATTATATCATTTTTAGAAAACAAATACCAACCAAAGGTAGATTTAGCCAGTTTTTACTTGAATAGAATTACTTTTTCAGTTTAAAAGTACATTTTTTATAATCAATTACAATATTTGGATCGATATTCGGAAGAAATACGTTGAATAAAGATCTTTCTTTCGTCACTGCTTGCAAGTGAACTCCAATCGGAATCACATCAGCTTTGTTTCGATAAATAGAGAGTAGATTCCCTGATTTATTCATTCTTTTTGAGATTAATATAATTATAATTTTACGGAAGTAACAAATCGACCATTTGTTTATAGAAAATAAATTGAGTATAAAATTCATTATGTTTATAAACCAGAATCAGTATAACTATCAAGCTGCATAAGAGACTATAAATTAACCTTTTATATAAAGTTTCAATTTTTTCTAACCTCTTTAATTCTGTTTTGTAGCTATTGGATTCTTTCAAAGTAATAATAAAATGTTTATCTATACTGTATAACATATTATAATTTTTATCAATATCGTCACACTCTGATTTTATAGACTTAGAATCAAAATCCCACCCTCTAACTTTATTTACTATAATTATACAAATTAAATAAAATATACCAGAATATACTGTTAGTGACATCGCTAGCCTTGTATTAAAATTTTTAAAAACAAATGTAGTTAATATTGTTATAATTAGAATCAAAAATTGCTGAGATAATGTATTAGAGATATTTTTTATACTAACCAAAATTTCTTTTTGAAGTTTTGAGAAATCTTCTGTTACCTTTTGTTTATCAGAGATAAACTTTTTCAATTTATCAGTGATAAATAAATTATAATTGGATTGTAAATCTTTTAAAATATACTGAAAGTCCGTATTACTAATTGTATTTTGTCTCTTGATAAATTCGGAAAAAATATTTCTAAAAATTATCAACTTTTCATAATAAGTTTTATCGTCATCAAAGATAAAATAAAATAATTGATTGAGTGTACCAAACAGATCTATATTATCTATTTCAATACTATTCAATTTTAAAATAGCATTTTTTTCAAAACTTATAATATATTCACTACTAGATATTTTTCTTTCCGACACTATACTTAGAAAACCATCAAGTGTCGCACTTTTAAATTCATCAAAATTTCTATCTAAAATTATTTTAGGAAGAGCACAAAGCAAATTATGATTAAATTCCGTTTTTGAAATTAATATATAAGGTATGCGTAATTTTTCTTCACAAAGTGAAAAGACGGGCGAATATATATCACTATTTTCTTCTGGAATCCAGATTTTTATCTTTGTATCCCTGTTTTTGAGACTTTCGAATGTTGTACTTTTTAAAAACTTTTTTTCAAATATATAAAAGTCATTACTGTTTCTAAAATATAATGATTGGCCATCTAAAGGAAATTGGTTTTGTTTCATTGTTACAGCAACCCTATTGATTTCCTTAGTTTCTTTACAGGATTCCAACGGGTAATTATTACAAGTTATATCCAGTTCATTTATTTTATAACTATTGATCTTTTCCTTAAAACTATCTAACTCTTTCTCTGAAATTTCGAACTCTAAAATGTAGATAAACTTATTTTCTTTATAATCAATATTAATACGTCCGACAACATCATTGAAAGCGTCAATATATTTAATAAGTTCTTTAATCAATGTAATCACCTCTCAATCAGAGTAATTACTTCTTTGTTAATTTTTAAAACATAAAAATCGTCGTCGTCATCATCCCAATAAACATCTCTATGACTCTCTAGACTTTTAAGAAAGCTTATTTTAATTTGTTGTTCATCTCCCTGAGATACATATGTTACTTTAGGTGGACGATATAACTTTGCTACGAAACTAGCCACAACAGTATTATTTTTTCTTTTCGCTAAATCATATGCTTCCTGTGATAATTTTTCTATATCTGTTTCTCTATTTTCTATATTAAAGTTTAATACATCACTAACCTCTTGAATCAGCCCTTCAAATGATGTATCTCTTCTCTGAGATAAAAAACTTGTTAACTTTTCTTTTACAATTTCTGGACTCATTTCAGACTTTATGTATGGTTTAACGACAGTTTCAATCGCTTGTATAGCCATTCTAGCTGCTGAATCTTCATCATCTATAACGTTATTACTATCCAAAAATTTTGTGAAGAAATAACCAGAAATATTCTCGTCAGTCCTATCCAAAACTCTTGAGTGGATATTTTCTCTTTCTGAATTCGGCTCTTCTCTATTTTCTTTAAACTGGATTGTTTTATCTTTGTAGATTACAGTAGCCTTTTGAAGTCTTGATTTCTTATCTGGAAGAATCTTGTCTAATGTGGTTAATGTGTTTTCATCAGTTACCTGGATAGCAGTTCCTGTTTCCATCTTAACAAGAAAAAGGACTTCTCTACTTTCAATTTCAGTTGTAAGTACTACTAAATAAAAATCATTTTGAAATCTACGTCCTATTGAGTCTTGAAATTTACTTGCAATGTCTTCTGAGTTTCTATCGAAATTCTCTTCATTTTCAAAAATCTCTGATACATTTGTTACCATCTGTGAAGAAGGTGTCTTAAATCTGATATTCTTAGCATATTTATCATCAATACATTTATTTATTCTAGAATCTAAATCTTCTACAATTTTACTGAACTCTGCGAAAGAATCGTCAAAAATCATACCTGGTACATAATACGGTTCTCCGTATTGATCTTTAGAAAAATGAAATAACCTTAATCTCTTTTCCATATCATTATCTCCTAAACATTAGATTATAACCTGCCCATTCATCAACATTGGCAAGAGCCAATCGCGAAGTTGGTTAAGTTCTTGGTTTTGAATATTATTTAATTTAATTGTTTCATAGTTTTGTTTAACTATCGTATTGAATTTTTCTAAAATATTTTCTTCAGGAACAATTATATTTAAGTCATATAAAATTGAAGAAGTCATACTCGGGACTCCCGTTCCTGTATTTAATTTATTAAAATCAATATCTTTTACTGAATAGAATACATACAGTGCAGAATTATTTTTATTAACTTCTGAATAAAACATCGTATCTACAGTCCAAAATTCCTCATTTACGTACATTACATTATTTAATGTACCTTTTCTTGGAAAGAGAATTGATTCTCCTGAATACAAATAGTCTGCAACTGTTCTCATAATCCCACCTGAACCATATACAGCAAACTTACCATCTTGCAAGTGCTTATGATCTTTACCATTTTTAATTGTGAGAAAATACTTCAACTTCTCCACTCCCCACCCCTCTGGGATTTCGCGTTTGAGTTCTGGGTGATAGACCATCTTTCCGCCTGATGATCTGTAGGGTTTGCCATTCTGGTCTGGGAAATCAAACTGCACAAACCAGTAGTCGTAGAGGGTCTTGGCCATGGCTTCCAACTCTTGGTTGATTTGGTTGTTGGTTTGGATTTTTTTATCTAAAGTAGTCAAGATTTTTGCAATATTTCTCTGAGTTTGAATTGTTGGAATATATACTTGAACTTCATAAATTTTCTCTGGCGAAGTATGCTTAACTTTTGTACCAGATGCAGAACGACTTATCTGCTGTCTAACCGTTTGTGTCATAAATAGATAGTAAGCAAAATCTTTATTCAAGTATTCATTACAAGAAATTAAACCTATTCGCTGATTGTGTAAATATCGATTATCTTCAGGAACAATAGCTGTACTACCTAGCAAACCTGCAGCTTGTTCAGTCATCGCAACAATTAAATCACCTTTTGAACATAGGTATTCTTTCGGATATTCTCCAATATAAAACCTATCTTTCGAGGCATTTGCCTTAAATCCACCAGACTCGTAAAAATTCCCCGGAGTTAATATACTTTGAATTCCAGTTTCTGAAAAAAATTCCCCCTTAAAAGCCCAGCCGTGTTTTACCCTAAGTAGATCAACTAGTTTATATCTTTTCCACTCACTCATACTTGATCCCCTTCATTTGCTCTTCAATCTCCTGCTCCAGTTCATGCGATTGCTGGAAGAGGTCTGAGAGTTTGCTTTGAAAGGCGGTCATCTTGGCTTCAAACTCTTCTGCTGTGATATCTACATAGTCGATCTTGATGTCAAAGTATTGACCTGCGCTGAGAGAGTAGTTTTTCTCCTTGATATCCTCATAAGAGACGGTGACAGAAAAGTCCTCGACGGCTTCTTTCTTGATAAAGGTCTCGACGATTTTCTGCTCTTCCTCAGGAGAGAGCACAGTCTTTTGGTTCTTGCCTTCCTTGACCTTGGTTCCGAGGTTTGAGGCATCGATGAGGACGACATCGCCCTTATTTTTCTTATCGATGAAGAGGATGGAAACGTTGGTTCCTGTTGTCGCAAAGATATTAGACGGCATAGAAACAACACCTGCCAGCATTTGATTATCCACCAAGTGTTGACGGATGGTCTTGTCAATCCCTGACTGGGCCGTGATAAAGCCTGTCGGCAAGACAACGGCTGCCTGACCATCTGCCTTCAACGAATAGATGATATGCTGAATAAAGAGCTCATAAATCGCCATCTTGTCCTTAGACTTAGCTGGAACCTTTGGCACACCTGCAAAGAAACGCTCACTGGCTTCCGGCAAGGTCTCCACTTGGTCACGCCACTCCGAAAAGTCTAGCTTGAAAGGAGGGTTAGACACGATATAGTCCATCTTCTCAGGATGGCGATTAGCGATAATGGTATTTCCCTGTACGATATTATGAATGGAATGCTGTAGTCCATTCAAAATCAGATTGAGACGGAGGAGATTGGATGATTTTTGCGAGATATCCTGACTGTAAACAGTGGTCTTATCCACACCGATACGACTAGCCAGGTTCATCAGCAAGGTTCCAGAACCAGCAGAAGGGTCATAGATGCGCACGTTTGATGGTTGGTCATTTCCCACCAGAATATCCGCGATAATCTTAGCCACAGAGTGAGGCGTGTAGTACTCGGCGTACTTACCACCACCGTCTTTGTTGTAGTCCTTGATCATATACTCAAAGAGGGTAGAGAAAAAGTCGAAGCCTTGTGAAAAAATAGTCTCATCAAACTTGACGCGTGCAAGGAGATTGATGATGGCTTTTGCCACTTCGTTACGCTTACTGCTATCTGATATTGTATCGGTAATCAAGCGTTCATCAAATAGACGAATAGCTGTGTCGCCGTCTGTATGCACAGAGAAGATATCGTTATTATCAATGGCAATCTGGTTGAGGGTATTTTCAAAACTCTCGTAGAAAGTCGCTTCATTTTGCTGACGGTGAAGGGTTTCGATTAACTGGTCTGGTTTGAGCCAAGCCGTACTTGTACCGATATCCTCCAAGAGCCAGTCATAGTCATCTTCACTCATTGCTAACAAGTTTTCATAAGTGTTGGATTCATCCAGCACCTTGGCTTGATATAAAAACTTATCATTTAAAAACTTGTAGAGGAAGGACTGGGTGAGGAGTTTGTACTCACCCGCTTCTCCTCCTAGTCCCGCATGGGTAAAGACCGCTTTCAAATCATCTACCAAGTCTTGGACTTGGACTTTGTATGTTTCATTCATTAGTGTTGGTATTCCTCTTCATATCCTTCAAATAGCGACTCGACGATATCGTTAAAAACCTGTCTTGTCAAATCACTTGCAGATTGGTTGGTTTTCATTGAAATTCGGGCTACTTCTCGAATCATTTTTTTGAAGAAGTCCTCGTTATCGAGCACTCCTTGATTTTGACCGATTTTGTGATCCAGAGTAACTTTAGAATCTTTAATGACATGATAAACTGCTGGGTACTCGCTTACCATAGTCGAGTTGGTCACGTGTTTATAGGAACGCGCCGCCATTTCATCTCCGCCAAAATTCATTGTCAAACGTCTCATATGAGTATGATAATCTTCCACTGACTTAAAGAGCTCTTCGTACTCTTTTTGAATTTCTTTGATGTTTTCCATAGTGTAGCCTTCTTGTCCATATATTAAGTGTTTTTTCATGATGCGCTGGAATTCTTCGTAGAGAAAAACCCACTCAGGATCTTTCTCATCACGCTGTTTTATGATGCCTCCAGCAACTCGACGCTTCAAATCTTCTAGGTCATTGGCTGCTAGACGGAGTTCTTCCTCCGCAATCTTGACAAAACTAAAACTGGTCTCAGACATGGCAAGATTTAAAAGAGTACGACTGGAAAAATCATCTGGTTTGTCAATCAAGGACAAGGTCAGCAAGCGTCTGGAGAGGATATTGAGTAGAGTTGCGATTTGAGCCATATCAATCTGCTGTATCAAATGGTCATAATTCAGTAAACGAGCTACATTATAGTACTGCTTGATGGACTCCAAAGCTTTTCGCAGTTCATTTAACTGCTTTCTATCCTTGATATCATTGATAGCCTGAGAAAAGAACTCTAGATTAGAGGTTGGATAGTCCATGAGGATGCGCTCTGTCTTACCGAGTTCCTGAGAAATTTCCTCAGCGGGCACAAAGAGCGAACCAAACACATCCTCTCCATTTTCCCCAGTCAGGGTCGTATCATACTCTTGATTGAGTTCTTCCAGATAAGCACGATTGGTTTTGTCAAACTCTTTGGAAATATCCGCAAAATCAACTACATAGCCAAAGAGATAGTCCTTGTAAGGACGATTCACACGAGTCAAAGTCTGGAGTAGGTTATGAGCCTTAATCTTGCGGCCTAGATAGAGACGCTTGAGGCGAGGCGCATCAAAACCTGTCAAGAGCATGGAATAGACGATAATGAGGTCAATCTTACCTTCTTTATAGGCATCCACCTTTTCCTTTTTCTCTTCCTTGTCTCCCTCATCATGGAGGATGAGAGCAGAGGTCAAGTTGGTTGTTCCAGCCTTTCGTCGTTCTTCTAACTGCTTTTCAAGCTCACGCGCCTGCTTGGACGAATCACAGACAATCATGCCACCAATAGTCTGGTCATCAAAAACCAGATCACGCGCACGATTAAAGTCCTCCAGAATAAAATTAAGCATAGGTTCCACATAGTGCGGATGAGCAAAGATATCTTCTTTGGATAAATCCCCACGTTGGATTTCTTCATTAATTGCTCTGAGATTATCTTTATAGGACGTCTCGATATCTTCTCGCATCAAACGCAAGGTAAAACCATCATCGATAGACTGGTTGTAGTAGTATTTATGGATATAATCCCCAAAAATATCACGTGTGGTTGCATGATTTTCCTTTGTCTTGCCATCTTTCTTGTAAGTAATTAAAGGAGTTCCTGTCAGAGCAATCTTGATTGCATTGGTATCTGCCTGATAGAGATTTGGCAAGTAGGAACCTCGTTCGTTATAAGAGCGATGTGCTTCATCGATAAAGTAGATGTTTTGACGATTGAGATCATAGCCAGAGTGATCCGTTAGATCTGAATCATCTTTGAACTTCTGAATATTGACAACGGCGACATCATAACCATCTTGTTTTTGATTGAGTTCTCGAGGATTGTTGATACGCTTAACTTTTAAACCTCTTTTGGTAAATTCCTTAAAGGCTTGGTCTGCCAAATCCAAGCGATCAACGACAAAGTAAAACTGAGGGACAATCCCCTGTTTTGAAAAATAATTGGTCAGATAACGGATATTGAAGAAAGCCAGGGCAGTCTTTCCTGATCCCTGTGTATGCCAGATAACCCCCTTCTTGATACCTCTTGCGATAGTCTCTTCGATAGCTCTTGTCGCAAAGTATTGCGGATAACGCATGACATGCTTCTGCAATTGTATCTGACCTTCTTTGCTTTCTTCTTCTACATAAACCTGCCCAAAGCGAAGCATGAAAAGCAGGCGTTCTTTTTGATACAAAGAAGATAGGAAAGTATTGCAAGGAGTGTCGGGCTGTAAGTTTGTTGTAAATTCTGGTTGAGATTTGAGAGCAAAACGCTTCACATCCTCAAGGACGAAATCAATTTGTTCATCTCTTAAAGGTTCAATTGAATTCAGAAAATCTACTTCTCTTTCTTCCTTGAAAGCATTAAACTTGGTTTTTGAATAGGCATTTGAACAGTAATAAGAACCCTGTTTTTGTTGACCTTGGCCACTGATATAAGGTAAATTATCAGATAGAGCTATCAACTGGGTAATATTGTTAAAACGACGGAACTTACGATTTTCAAAACGATATCTAGTCCTGTCCTGTTCTGACTGAATCCCCGTCTTTCCATCACGGATAGCATTGGGTTGTTTAACTTCGATATAAGAAAGGGGAAGTCCATTGATAAACACAACTATATCCGGACGAAATTCATCTTGTCCATTTTGACAAGTGACTTCAAGCGCCAGATGGAAGGTATTGGCTTCAGGATTTTCCCAATCGATATAAACAGCACCTTCTTGTCCCTGTATCCTTTTAAAGAAGGAGCGCCCTAAATCATTTTGATCCAGTTCCAGCTTGATATTGGCCAATTCTCTCTCAAAATCTTCATCTGTTAAATAGTTATTAAATGTTAAAAATTGCTCCTTAAAAACAGATACAAGAATATTGGTATCTGGATCTCTTTCTGCAATTTCCTTCCCATTGCGAGGAAGATAGGTATAGCCCATACGCATCAAATGCAGAGCTGCTGTGATTTGTACTCTTGTTAATTCAGAAAAATCTTTTCGTCTTGCCATAAAAACTTCCTTTTGCTAGTCAGAACTGTCTATTTTTACTAACAATATCTTTCAGACTATCTCTTCAATTTGTCTCATAGTTAATTATCTATTATATCATGTTCCGGCCAGAAAACGCTCACTTCCTTCTATTTCAAATCACTTTTGACCTTTTTCTTAGTAATGATGCGGTCGTTTTTGTTGGCTAGAGATTTGAGTCGAGCTTCTAGCAGGATTTTTCTCCCTACTTCGTTGCGGGTGTAAACGAGTTGGTAGTTGCCCAGATATGGTGCGACGGCATCTAGGAAGAGCTGGGCATCTTCCTTGCGTTTTTCAAAAAGGCTAGGAACCACAAAATACTTGGACTGACCTGCTGGTGCTTTTTTAGCTACTAAGAGGTAGCGTTGATTGTCCACGGGAGCAAAGAATTCACCCAAGGTCTGAGAGAAGAGCTCCTTATCTCGCATGCTGCCACCTTTTAGATAGGCAAATACGTTAAAGCTTTCCTTTTCCTCCTCGACCTGCACGCGCGACTGGTCATCAGACAAATGCCCGGCAGTCACCATGGCTTTGCGAATAGCTTCACCGATCTGGCGCAAGCGTTTATAAGGACTCTTGTAGCTGTAATAGCGAAAGGCTGTGATGGCTAGGAAGAGAACACAAAGAGCTGTCAGCCATGGCAAGGCAAAGAAGGTTAGTCGAACGACATAAGCTAGGAGACTAATGGCAAATACCATCAGAGCGTGGCGAAGCCACTTTTCAGCATCCGCTAGGGCAAGCAGAGGGATTCGTTTGCTGTCAGTTGCAACTTCATTGACAATCTCAATCTTATCAGCAACAATGAGAGATTCCTGCCATTTTTTACGTAAGGAGGCGCGATCCTTGGATAGTTCCATGATCTTCTCGTTATAGTCTTCGAGTTTCTTTTTCTTAAATGGGAACTCAGGAAAGTTTAAGCGGTCCAAACCTGTTTCAATAGTATCTTCCTTATAGGACAAGCCAAGGAAATGGTCCATACGACGGGCAAGGGTTTGTAGGTCCTGATAAGGATTGAGGTCTTGTTCTTCTTGATCCTCCTTAGAAAAGACTGGATTTTTGTAAGGTTTGATGGCTACTAGGTGCCAGATATTGCTGGTCTTATCTGGATGTCCTGGCCAGATACGGATGGCACGGCCCCGCATTTGATTGCTGAGCATAAAGCTTCCGACAAAACTTCCGAGGATGAGAGAGTTAACGCAAGGGGCATCCCATCCCTCTCCCAAGAGAGACTTGGTTCCGACCAAGACCTGGATAGAACCACGTTGGAAGAGCTCGGTCACTGCTGCAACCATCCCCTTAAAGCTGGATGGAAAGCCTACTTGGAGATAAGTACCTTGATCGAGTTTTCCAATGGCAGAGAAGCTTAAGCTAGTGTTTGGGATGAGTGCTTCAAGTTCTGCCTTGACACTAGCCGGTATGATCACGACACTACCAGAAAGGACTGCTATCGGGACAGACAAGCCTTGCTTTTGTGCACTTCTGCGAATGGTTTCAAAGTAAGGGAGGACACCTAATTGCGTGATTGGTGCTTGGTCATCTCCCAGATAACTGGCAAAATCCTTACGGATATAGTCCGCCAAGACCAACTGTCTCAAGTCCTTTCCTAGACTGGCATACTCGGTTTCAAAGATAGATGCAATCCCAGCTAGTTTTCCTAGAGATTGGTTGAGGATTTGGTCATTGGCCTTGGATTTGACCAAGAAAACCTGACGTTTTTCAATCAGTCCTCTTGATTTCAGTTCTGCTTCTATCTTTTTCTTTGTCTCCTGCGGATCCTCATACCAGTCAGGAGTCTGATAGAGAAGGCCTTGCAAGAGAACTTCTAACCAATAATAATTGAGAGCAGGCAAGCCTTCAGCTCCCAGTAAATCTCGTAGATGCTTGGGAATTTCCTGTTTTTGAGCTTGTAGATAAATGAGGAGTGCTGAGAGATATTTTGGATCCTCAAGGAGCATATCCGCAGAAATTTCCCCTTTGAGAACTTTGGAACTCCGAATCAACTCTTGGAAGTCAGGATCAACGACTAGTTGACTGACATACTGCCACTTGGTGTCTTCAAACTCCTCCAAGCGCTTGTCCTCTTCCTTGGTCGGAAAACAGATATAGACAAAATCCTGATGAGGACAAAGAGTGTCTTCCTTGACCAGTTCTGGCACTGTGATTTCTTGGTCAATCTCGCCACACATCTGGAGATAGCGATCCCAGAGTTCTGGCTCACTGTCATAAGGCGGTGTCGCAGTGAGAGAGATGACTTGCAGTTGCTGGTAGTTTTTACGGAAGTCTTCTAGACTTTTCCACCATTCATTTCTCAAGTGATGGCATTCGTCCAGACAGAGGGTTTCGACACCCCTTTCCTTTAGTCTAGCAAGCAGGTCAAAGCCTACAAAATCCTCAACCTCGCCGTTATCTTCTTGAGATTGTACCTGTTGCATAGCGCTGTGAAAGGCTTGATAGGTGGCGATGGTGATTTGCTTCATGTCCTTGAGATTTTGAGACACTAGACTTGTGACCTGGTTCTCATCCTCTAAAAAGGCCTGGCGAATCCTTTCTACCCATTGTTCTCGGATGGTGACCGTCGGCACCAAAACGAGAGCAGGTTTATCAAAGCGGGCAATCAACTCGATCCCTATAGTTGTTTTCCCTGAACCTGGTGCTGCCACCAAGTGAACATGCCCATCTGCTTGGTATTCTTGGAAGTTGTCCAAGACCTGTTTTTGGTAGTTGCGCCAAGTCCCATTAAACTTTAATCCCAACATGATTCTTCCTCAATCTAGTTTAGCATTTGATTATTTCCATTTTACCATAATTATTCTACCTCTAGACACTCAGATAGTTTAAAACCGTAAATTATGGTATAGTAGAGTTATACTATCTATGAGGAGTTTACATGTCACAGGATAAACAAATGAAAGCTGTTTCTCCCCTTCTGCAGCAAGTTATCAATATCTCATCGATTGTCGGTGGGGTTGGGAGTTTGATTTTCTGTATTTGGGCTTATCAGGCTGGGATTTTACAGTCTAAGGAAACCCTCTCTGCTTTTATCCAGCAGGCAGGTATCTGGGGTCCACCTCTCTTTATCTTTTTACAGATTTTACAAACGGTCGTCCCTATCATTCCTGGGGCCTTGACCTCGGTGGCTGGGGTCTTTATCTACGGCCACATCATCGGTACGATCTACAACTATATCGGCATCGTGATTGGCTGTGCCATTATCTTTTATCTGGTGCGCCTCTACGGAGCTGCCTTTGTCCAGTCTGTCGTCAGCAAGCGCACCTATGACAAGTATATCGGTTGGTTGGATAAGGGCAATCGTTTTGACCGTTTCTTTATTTTTATGATGATTTGGCCCATTAGCCCAGCTGACTTTCTCTGTATGCTAGCTGCCCTGACCAAGATGAGCTTCAAGCGCTATATGACCATCATCATTCTAACTAAGCCCTTTACCCTCGTGGTTTATACCTACGGTCTGACCTATATTATCGACTTCTTCTGGCAAATGCTTTGACATGTAAAAAATCCGTTTGGTTTCCCAAGCGGATTTTGTACTTTATTTTGAAACTTCTTTTGCAAGGACAAAGTTCCCAAGTGTGGCAGAACCATTTCCTGCGACTGCTGGAGTCACGATATATTCACGCACATCTGGTACTGGTAGGTAACCATTGAGAAGAGCTGTAAATTTCTCACGGACACGGTCCAGCATGTGTTGTTGAGCCATGACCCCTCCACCAAAGACAATCACGTCTGGGCGGAAAGTCACTGTCGCATTAACCGCAGCTTGAGCGATATAGTAGGCTTGAACATCCCAAACAGGGTTGTTGAGTTCAATATTTTCCCCACGAACACCTGTACGAGCTTCCAAACTTGGACCAGCTGCATAGCCTTCCAGACATCCCTTATGGAAAGGACAAACACCCTTAAACTCTTTTTCAATATCCATTGGGTGTCTAGCCACATAGTAATGACCCATTTCAGGGTGACCCACACCGCCGATAAACTCACCACGTTGGATAACACCTGCACCGATACCTGTACCGATTGTGTAGTAAACCAAGTTTTCGATACGACCACCAGCATTATTACGGGCAACCACTTCACCATAAGCAGAGCTGTTTACGTCTGTAGTGAAGTACATTGGCACGTTGAGGGCGCGACGAAGGGCACCAAGCAAGTCCACATTTGCCCAGTTTGGTTTTGGAGTCGTCGTGATAAAGCCATAGGTTTTTGAGTTTTTATCAATATCAATCGGACCAAATGAACCAACTGCAAGACCAGCAAGATTATCGAATTTTGAGAAGAACTCGATGGTTTTATCGATTGTTTCGATTGGAGTTGTTGTTGGAAATTGTGTTTTTTCTACAACGTTAAAGTTCTCATCACCGACAGCACAGACAAACTTTGTACCGCCCGCTTCCAAGCTTCCATATAATTTTGTCATGATAAACCTCTTGTTTTTATTTTCTTTATTATAGCATATTTCGAAAGTCTAAATTTCTCTATTTTTTAGATTTTCCTCTGTAAATCTTACCATTCAAGCAAAAACGAACAAACATGTCATTTGTTCGTTTTCACTTTAGAGAGGATTGATTAGATTTTCACTTCGATAACAGCATCACCCTTCGCAACTGAACCTGTTGCGACTGGAGCTACTGAAGCGTAGTCAGCTGTGTTTGTAACGATAACCATTGTTGTATCATCAAGGCCAGCTGCAGCGATTTTGTTTGAGTCAAATGTTCCAAGAACATCGCCAGCTTTGACCTTGTCACCTTGAGCAACTTTTGCTTCAAAACCGTCACCGTTCATTGTTACAGTGTCGATACCAACGTGGATCAAAACTTCAGCACCATCAGTTGTTTTCAAACCAAAAGCGTGTCCAGTTGGAAATGCGATTGAAACTTCAGCATCAGCTGGTGCATAGACCACACCTTGACTAGGTTTCACAGCGATACCTTGTCCCATAGCTCCACTTGAGAATACTGGGTCATTGACATCAGCAAGAGCGACAACATCACCAACGATAGGAGTGACAAGTGTTTCATTTTGAAGAGCAATAACATTTCCAGTAACTGCTTCTTCAACGAAGCGTTCTGTAGTAGTTCCTTCAGCAACCTCTACTTCATCTTCGTAACCAAACATGTAAGTAAGAGCAAAACCAAGTGCAAATGATACAGCTACCATAAGAAGGTATAGTGGAAGTTGTCCATTACCGGCATAAAGCATTGTTCCAGGGATGATGGTGATACCACTACCAGTACCAGCAAGTCCAAGGATTGAAGCCAATCCACCACCGATTGCACCAGCAATCAATGAAAGGAAGAATGGTTTACGGAAGCGCAAGTTCACCCCGAAGATAGCAGGCTCTGTAATACCTAGGAAGGCAGAAAGAGCAGCTGGGAAAGCAAGTGTTTTCAGTTTTGGATTTTTAGTTTTAACACCAACCGCAACAGTTGCAGCACCTTGGGCTGTCATAGCCGCAGTGATGATAGCGTTGAATGGGTTAGCATGGTCAGCAGCGAGTAATTGAACTTCAAGCAAGTTGAAGATGTGGTGCACACCTGACACGACAATCAATTGGTGAACCCCACCAATCAAGAAACCACCAAGACCAAATGGTAAGCTAAGGATCGCTTTTGTAGCGATAAGGATGTAGTTTTCAACGACGTGGAAAACTGGTCCAATGACAAAGAGTCCAAGGATAGACATGACCAAAAGTGTCACGAATGGGGTTACCAAGAGGTCAATGACATCTGGAACAACCTTGCGGACAGCTTTTTCAAATTTAGCTCCGACAACCCCGATGATGAAGGCTGGAAGAACTGAACCTTGCAAACCAACAACAGGAATGAAACCAAAGAAGTTCATAGCAGTTACTTCACCACCTTGAGCAACTGCCCAAGCGTTTGGAAGTGAGCCAGAAACAAGCATCATACCAAGAACGATACCAACGGCTGGATTTCCACCGAATACACGGAAGGTTGACCACACAACCAAACCTGGCAAGATGATAAAGGCTGTATCTGTCAAGATTTGAGTGTAAGTTGCAAAGTCACCTGGAAGTGGCATTTCAAGAGCGTTGAAAAGACCACGAACACCCATGAAGAGACCTGTCGCTACGATAACTGGGATGATTGGAACGAAAACGTCACCGAAAGTACGGATAGCACGTTGGAACCAGTTCCCTTGTTTAGCAGCTTCTGCTTTCATGTCATCTTTAGATGATGTTGGCAAACCAAGTGCAACAACTTCATCGTACATTTTGTTAACTGTACCTGTACCAAAGATGATTTGGTATTGACCTGAGTTAAAGAAAGCACCTTGAACTTTTTCCAAGTTCTCAATCACTTCTTTATTGATTTTTCCTTCATCTTTGACCATGACACGAAGACGAGTCGCACAGTGAGCTACACTGTTGACATTTTCACGTCCGCCCAAGGCATCGATGACTTTTTTTGCAATTTCCTGATTGTTCATTTGCAAAAATCTCCTTATATAAAATTTTGTTCTTGTTTGAAAGCGATTTTATTCGCCCTACGACTATTATTTTATCATGTTTTAGAAATATGTCAAGCGTTTTGCAGAAAAAATATCATTTCCACTTAGTAGCCTTGCTTTAGATTGATTGTTTTTGACTGTTTTAGCAGATAACACTTAAAAAAATAAGTTTAAAATCTTTGTTATCAGGATTCTATTTCATTATCTTTCATCTTTTCTTGAAAAGTTGATTGATTTCCTGTATTTATTTTATGACAAACGTTTGACAGTTTTTTCTCTTTTTTAACATAAAAGGCTTGCATTTTTGCTCGAAAACGGTTACTATTAAAAGTGATAAGATTTTCGGAGGAATGAATGAATGGAATGGACAACTGAGCGTCGTTACAGACTTTATCAAGATTGGACGCAAGAAGAAATTCAACATATAAAGGAAAATATGGCACAATCTCCATGGCATACTCATTACCATGTTGAGCCAAAAACAGGACTTCTCAACGACCCAAATGGCTTTTCTTACTTTGATGGCAAGTGGATTGTTTTTTATCAGAACTTCCCTTTTGGTGCAGCCCACGGCTTAAAATCTTGGGTGCAGCTTGAAAGTGATGATTTGGTTCACTTTAGAGAAACTGGAGTCAAAGTTTTGCCTGATACTCCATTAGATAGCCATGGTGCCTACTCTGGTTCTGCTATGCAGTTTGGCGACAACTTGTTCCTATTTTATACAGGAAATGTCCGTGATGAAAACTGGATCCGTCACCCTTACCAGATTGGTGCTTTGATGGATAAGGATGGCAAGATTACGAAGATTGACAAGATCTTGATTGATCAGCCAGCAGACTCAACTGACCACTTCCGTGATCCGCAAATTTTTAACTTCAAGGGCCAATACTATGCTATCGTCGGTGGACAGGACTTGGAGAAAAAAGGCTTTGTCCGTCTCTACAAGGCTGTTGACAACGACTACACAAACTGGCAAGCTGTTGGCGATCTTGACTTTGCTAACGACCGCACTGCCTACATGATGGAATGCCCGAATCTGGTCTTTGTAGGGGATCAATCTGTCCTCCTCTACTGCCCACAAGGATTGGATAAGAAAGTTCTAGACTATGACAATATCTATCCAAATATGTATAAGATTGGGGCTTCCTTTGACCCTGAAAATGCCAAAATGGTAGATGTGTCTCAACTTCAAAACATGGACTATGGTTTCGAAGCCTATGCAACTCAAGCCTTCAACGCTCCTGATGGACGTGCTCTAGCTGTCAGCTGGCTTGGCTTGCCTGATGTTTCATATCCATCTGACCGTTTTGACCACCAAGGAACCTTCTCTTTGGTCAAAGAACTCACTATCAAAGACGGCAAACTCTACCAATTCCCAGTCGCAGCTGTCAAGGACCTTCGTGCCTCTGAAGAAGCCTTCTCAAATCGTGCTCAAACCAATAACACTTACGAACTTGAACTCAGCTTGGAAGCCAATAGCCAGAGCGAGATTACCTTACTTGCTGATAAAGAGGGCAAGGGACTTTCCATCAACTTTGACCTTGTAAATGGTCAAGTGACAGTGGATCGTGGCCAGGCTGGAGAACAGTATGCCCAAGAATTTGGAACTACTCGTTCTTGCCCTATCGAGAATCAGGCTACTACTGCTACGATTTTCATCGATAACTCTGTCTTTGAAATTTTCATCAATAAAGGAGAAAAAGTATTTTCTGGTCGTGTCTTCCCACATGAGGACCAAAATGGTATCCTGATTAAATCTGGAAACCCAACTGGAACTTACTATGAATTAGATTATGGTCGCAAAACTAACTGATGTCGCCAAACTTGCAGGCGTCAGCCCTACTACCGTTTCTCGGGTTATCAATAAAAAAGGGTATCTATCTGAAAAAACCATTCAAAAGGTAAATGAAGCCATGCGAGAACTGGGCTATAAACCCAACAACCTAGCTCGCAGTCTACAAGGAAAATCAGCTAAGTTAATCGGTTTGATTTTCCCAAATATTTCCAATGTTTTCTATGCAGAATTGATTGATAAGCTGGAACACCAATTCTTTAAAAATGGTTACAAGACCATCATCTGCAACAGCGAACACGACTCTGAGAAGGAACGTGAATACATCGAAATGTTGGAAGCCAATCAGGTAGACGGCATCATTTCTGGTAGTCACAACTTGGGAATCGAAGACTACAATCGCGTGACGGCGCCGATTATTTCCTTTGACCGAAACCTATCGCCAGACATCCCAGTCGTCTCCTCTGACAACTATGCTGGTGGGGTTCTTGCTGCCCAGACCTTGGTTAAGACAGGCGCCCAGTCTATCATCATGATTACAGGGAATGACAATTCTAATTCGCCAACTGGACTACGCCACGCTGGCTTCGCATCTGTACTCCCAAAAGCCCCCATTATCAATGTTTCCAGTGACTTTTCTCCTGTCAGAAAAGAAATGGAAATCAAGAATATCTTGACCCGACAAAAGCCTGATGCCATTTTTGCTTCGGATGATTTGACAGCTATTCTGGTCATTAAAATTGCTCAAGAACTGGGCATTTCTGTCCCAGAAGAGCTCAAGGTCATCGGTTATGATGGGACTTACTTTATCGAGAATTACTATCCTCAACTCGCGACCATCAAGCAACCTTTGGAAGAGATTGCCTGCCTCACTGTTGATCTTCTCTTGCAAAAGATTGAAGGCAAGGAAGTCGCAACAACTGGTTACTTCTTACCGGTTACTCTATTACCAGGAAAAAGTATTTAAACACAAAAAAACTCAGACCAATTCGTCTGAGTTTTTTATGATCTTAAATTTTCGAGATAGCACTGGGCTGTCTCTAAGTTAAAGGTTTTATCTGCGATGAGTCGCTCAACTAGGGGAGCTACCTCGGATTCACTAGCACCTGCTAGGAGTGCCAAGGATTTGGCCTGCAATTTCATGTGGCCTTGCTGGATTCCTGTACTCACCAAGGCTTTGAGGGCAGCAAAATTTTGGGCAAGCCCGATAGACACGATAATCTGGGCTAATTCTTTGGCAGAAGGATTCCCCAGTAGTTCATGACTGAGAGCTACACGAGGGTTGAGACCAATTGAGCCACCCTTGGTCGCTACAGGCATGGGCAGGGTCATCTGGCCCACCAATTCTTCTCTTTCAAGGTCCAGCGTCCATTGACTAAGACTTTGGTAATGTCCATCTCGACTGGCAAAGGCATGGGCCCCGGATTCGATGGCACGCCAGTCATTACCAGTAGCAATTAAAATGGCATCAATACCATTAAAAATCCCTTTATTGTGAGTAGCAGCTCGGTAAGGATCAGCTTGCGCCAATTGGCTAGCCAAAGCCATTTTCTCCGCAATCTCTCGTCCTTGATCCTTTTGGCGGCTCAAGTAGCGAAAAGCGATGCGACAACTTGCAGTCACCAGAGAATCGGTCGCGTAGTTGGAAAGGATTCCCATAAGACTCTGCCCCTGGCTGAGTTCTTCCAAGACTGGTTTCAAGGCTTCCAGCATGGTGTTGAGCATATTGGCTCCCATGGCTTCCTGGGTATCGACATGAAGATAAACAACGAGAAAGTCTGTTTCACCTTTGATCTGCTCTACATGCAAATCACGCGCCCCACCTCCACGTTTAACGATAGAAGGATAGGCTTGATTGGCAAGTTCCAAGAGTTCTGCTTTCTTGTCGACAATCTTCTCTTGCGCTAGATCAGGATCATCAACTTGATAAAGGGCTACCTGACCAATCATCCGGCGCTCATGAACCTGAGCAGTAAAGCCTCCTGCACGCTTGATGATTTTACTGGCATAGCTGGCCGCAGCAACCACGGACGGTTCTTCTGTCACATAGGGAACGGTGTATTCCTGATCATTGACAAGAACCTCTGGAACCAGCGAATAAGGCAGAGAAAAAGTTCCCACTACATTCTCACTCAGCTGGTCTGCCACAGTCACACTCATCTGTTCATCCTGCTCCAAACTAGTTTGCTTCTCAGGACTAAGGAGCGCCTGAGCTTTTAACAACTCAAGGCGCTCTTGGTATGATTTTTTAGAAAATCCATTCCAACTTATCTTCATTATTTTTCAACCTTGCTATAACGGCGTTGGTGGTCCACAATTTCAACCAAGGCAAAATCTTGATTTTCATAGCCAGCAAACTGGGCAGAGTTTGTTTCATCTAAGTCTACTTCCTCAAAGAAGACTTTTTCATAGTCTGCAATAGACAGGGCAGTTCGTTGGTTGAGCTTGTTCAAACGGTCCTTATCCAGATAAGCTTCATATCCTTCAACCAATTCACCACTGAAGAACTCAGCTACAGCCCCACTTCCGTAACTATAAAGGGCAATTTTATCCCCAGACTTCAAGCTATCTGTATTTTCCAAGAGAGACAAGAGTCCGAGGAAGAGAGAACCTGTATAGATATTCCCCACCTTTTGACTGTAGAGAATAGACTGGTCAAAGTGGTTTTGCAAGAGGTCTTTTTTCTCTTGAGGCAGGCTCTTATCCATGATTTTTTTCAAGCCTTTTAGCGCTAATTTAGGATAAGGCAAGTGGAAGCAAACAGCTGCAAAATCATCCAAAGTAAGCTGGTAGCGTTTTTGGTATTCAAGCCAAGTCGTTTTCAAACTATCCAAATATTGCTGGGTAGAATAAACACCATTTACATAAGGAGTTGTTGAGTAATTTGGACGCCAGAAATCCATGATGTCACGAGTCTGAGCTACATTGTCATTATTAAAGGCCATAATGCGCGGATTTTGTGTAATCAACATAGCCACACTTCCAGCACCTTGAGTTGGTTCTCCTGGAGTTTCAATACCATACTTGGCAATATCACTTGCAATGACTAAGACTTTAGACTCTGGAGAATTTTCCACATGCAATTTGGCATAATGAAGGGCAGCTGTCGCTCCATAGCAGGCTTCTTTAATCTCGAAACTACGAGCAAATGGCTGGATGCCCAGCAAGCCATGTACAAAGACGGCCGCAGCCTTACTCTGATCAATTCCTGACTCAGTAGCCACAATGACCATGTCAATTTCTTGTCTTTCTTGCTCAGTTAAAATAGAGTCACTTGCACTGGCTGCCAAGGTCACGATGTCCTCAGTTAGGGGCGCAATACTCAATTCTTTGAGCAAGAGTCCTTTACTTAATTTTTCAGGGTCAATTCCCCTCGCTTCTGCTAAGTCTTGTAATTTCAAGACATATTGACTGGTCGCAAAACCAATCTTATCAATACCGATTGTCATATTTACCTCTGTTTTATCATTCATTGTAAAAAATCGTTCTATACTATTTTATCACAAATAGCAGTAAAAGAGAGAAAAAAGACTTGATTCACCAAATCAAGTCGCTTATTATTCTAACCATTATACTGTTTTCGTAAGTGAGAATAAAGTCTGAGAATCACTGTTCCGCTAGCCATGCCAATAGAAATCACCAAAGCCAACATAACAACCAAGGTAGCACTGGCAATGGCGTGACTGTAATCTCCCGTCACAAAAAAGGCAGTTGTCCGATAAGAAAGATAACCCGGAACCAAAGGTGCCAAGATGGCCAAGATAAAGACTACAGCAGGTGTCTTATAAAGAATACTTAAAATCTGGCTGACACAAGAACCAATAATGGCCGCAATGAAGGTAGCCACAATAACATTGGTTGGTTCCTTGAGCAAGAGATAGATTAGCCAGACAGCCATGCCCAAAATCCCTCCAGGTAAGAGCATAGAGCGTTGCACATTGAGTACGATTAAAAAAGTGATAATAGCAAGAAGACTTGCTACTGCTTGTAATAAAAAGGTTGTTAGTGTCATATTAGTTCATCAATACCAAGGCGACAGAAGTTCCCGCCCCTAAAGCAAGGGTAATGAGCAGAGATTCAAACATCTTACTCATACCAGAGTTTATGTGGTTAGTCATAATATCACGAACTGCATTGGTCAAGGCAATACCTGGTACAAACGGCATGACCGCACCAGCTATAATCAAATCTGCCGTTGAAGGAAAACCTGTGTAGCGAGCCCAAAACTGGGCAATCATCCCAAATACAAAAGCTCCAGCAAAGGCCGTCACAAAGGGAATTCGGATAAACTTCTCCACATAGAGTGAAAAGGCAAAGCCAAATAAGGTAGCTACTCCTGCCCCAAGTGCGTCGTAGATATTTCCACTAAACATAATTGAAAAGAAAGGAGCGCTAAAGGTCGCAGCCAAAGTTACCTGCAACTTAGTATAAGGAAGGGGCTGGGCTTGCAAGGCCTTCAATTGCTTGAAGGCTGTCTCTAAATCAATCTGCCCCCCTACCAACTGACGAGAAATCTGATTCACATCGCAGACTTTTTCGATGTTATAAGAAGAGGAAGTCACGCGTTTCATTCGCGAAATATTGGTATTTTCAATGGAGAAAAAGATAGCAGCAGGCATGGCAAGAACATTGCAATCCACAATCCCCTGCGAATGCGCAATACGAATCATGGTATCTTCTACGCGATGAATCTCTGAACCACTTTTGAGAAGAATGGTCCCTGCTAGCATAATGACATCGATAACGGCATTTAATTCTCTTGATTCTTCCATGCGTTCCTCCTTTTATCAACTCTTTCTATTCTATCACAAATCTGGAGTCAAAAAAAATCTTTGCCATGAAATCATGACAAAGATTGAATTATGTATATGAAGTCTATTGATTTCGTTGACTTCCAGTTCCATCTTGTGTAGGTGTTGTTGGATGGTTACCTTGTGTTGGGTTTGTAGTATCAGTTTGACCAGAATTATGTTCTGACGAAGGTAGACTACTTGAAGGTGAAGTTTTTTTAGGTTTATAAATATATAGTTTAACTATCGGATTGCTTAAATCGAGTTTTTCATCCGGTGCAGGACTTTGTTTCGCAATCTCGCCTTCTTTAATTCCTTCTTGTCCTATCTCCACTTCTTTAATTTCAATTCTATCTTCACTAATACCTATACTTTTAAGATTATTTCTAGCAAATTCAAGACTCGAGCCAATGTAGTTTGGCATTGAAATAAAATTTACTTTTTTAGCAACAGTTTTAGCAACAGTCAGAACAATTTGAGTTGCCTTGCTAAGATCGTAGGTTGTTCCCTCCGGTAAACTCTGTTTCATGATTGTACCGGCTTCGAATTCGTTGGATTCTTCTTCCTCAATCTTAATCAGATTTTCTGGAACCTTCTTACCTTTCAACTCTGCCACTACATCACTAGATTTTCTTCTAATATAGTTTCCGAGTTGGAAGGATTGCTGACCAGAAGACACAATCAAATTAATTTTTGTTCCTTCTTTGCGTGTCGTACCGGCGTCAGGATCGGTACGAATAACACGACCTTCTTCAACCTTATCACTAGCCTCTGTTTTTTCTTCACCAACCTCAAAATTGGCTTTCTTAAGCGCTTCTTTAGCCTCAGCAACCGTCTGACCTGCCACCTTTGGAACGGCAATGGTAGCGGGCGTTCTATATAAAATCCATACTAAGGATGCCACAACCAACAAGAAGGTCGCAAATAAAATTGGATAACGTGCTTTCAGGCGACGCCGTTTGGTTAGCTTTGGACTAGGTACTGGTTTTTCTGTCTGATGAGGCTGGGGCTTAGTTTGAGGTCTTCCCTCTTGTACCGGAGCTTTAGGAATAGAAGTCAAGGTACTTTGTGGAACTTTAGGAAGAGTTTTAGTATCTGCCTTAGTTGCATCGTCAAAGACTAGCTTTGGTTCATTACGACGATTATTAGACAAACTACTCGACAAATCCACATACATTTCAGCGACTGATTTGTAGCGATCTGTCAATTTCTTAGCAGTTGCCTTGATAACAACATTTTCTAAAGCCTGAGGCACAGATGGATTTTCAGCTATAACCGATGGCAGTGGTTTCTGGAAATGCTGGAGGGCGATGGTCACTGCGCTATCCCCATCGTAAGGAATATGACCTGTCAGCATCTCATAGAAAATAATTCCCATGGCATAGATATCACTCTGCACAGTTGCTTTAGAACCACGCGCCTGCTCTGGAGACAAATAATGAACGGAACCTAGCATTGAGTTGGTCTGAGTCAGACTTGTCTCTGCAAAGGCTACTGCGATCCCAAAGTCTGTAACCTTGGCAGTCCCATCTGGGGTCAAAAGGATATTTTGCGGTTTCAAATCCCTATGAACAATCCCTCGAGTATGGGCTAAGCGCATAGCCAGAAGGATTTGTCCCATGATTCGAATCGCTTCTTCATTTGAAAGAGGGTGATGTTCCTTGATATAGCGTTTGAGATCTAACCCAGCAACATATTCCATTGCGAGATACTGTTGTCCCTCTTCTTCACCGATATCTGTAATCCGAACGATATGAGGATGGTCCAAATCTGCCATGGCTCTCGCTTCCCGCTGAAAACGAGCCACAGCAATCGGGTCTGTCTGGTAGTTGGTCCTCAGGACCTTTACCGCCACTTCTTCCCCATCTAGAATCAAATCTTTAGCCAAGTAAACATCTGCCATGCCTCCTCGGCCAATCTGTTTGAGAATCCGATACCGCCCGGCAAAAATCTTGCCGATTTGGATCATTCTGTTTCCTCCTCATTAACAGCAATAAGGGCAACTGTGATGTTATCTAAACCACCTGCATTGTTGGCAAAACGGATCAAGGTTGCTGCCTTATCTTCCAAAGAAATATCGCTGGTTACAATATCAGAAATCTCACTTCCTGAAATCATATTTGTCAAACCATCGCTATTGAGTAAGAGATAGTCCCCAGGCTCAAGGGTGATTATTCCAAAATCAGGCTGAATTTCATCTTTTTGACCAATAGATTGAGTAATAATATTTTTCTGTGGATGGCTAGCAGCTTCTTCTGGCGTCAATTGACCTGCCTTAAGCAATTCATTGACCAAAGAATGGTCGCTCGTTAACTGGTGGTATTCTTCTCCACGAATCAAACCGATACGAGAATCTCCGATGTGAGCATAAATAGCCTGATTATCAATAATGGCTACAGCCTCAAGGGTTGTTCCCATTCCTTTATAGGCTTCAGTTTGTCCCAATTGGTTAATCCTTTGATTTTCAATCTCAAGGTTGTTCGCAAACCATTCACGCACTTCATTAACCGTATCGATTTGTGTATCAACCCAAGCTACACCCAGGTCTGTTACCGCCATCTCACTAGCGATATTCCCTGCGCGATGACCTCCCATACCATCAGCTAGGATAATCATGGTACGTCCAGCTCTATTGACATAGTGGTTGACATAGTCTTGGTTATTTGTTCGTTTCTGACCAACATCTGTTAATAATGAAATTTCCATGTGTTAGTTCCTTCCTAATCCGATATCTTGCGAAATTGACTGATGAAGAATCCATCACTTCCATACAATTCAGGTGTGATGAGGATACAGCCATCTTTCATGATATCCTTACATTCATGTTCTAGTGTTACCTGCTCAAATTCAGGATGACTTTCTAAAAATGCCTGTACGACTTGAAAGTTCTCCTCTGAGACAATAGTACAGGTACTATAAGTTATTATACCACCTTTGCGTAGTGTTTGACAAACACTACCTAATATTTCTAGCTGAATTTCCTGCAAGGACGCGAAATCTGCCGTTTCTTTATTGTATTTAATGTCTGGTTTACGGCGCAGAAGACCGATTCCTGAACAGGGAGCATCCACCAAAATCTTATCAAATGAATCCTGACCAAAAAACTCATGCACCTTTCTGGCATCTAATTTTTGCGTTTGAACTCGATCTGCAACTCCTAAACGTTGGGCATTTTCTTGAATTAAGTCCAACTTGTGGTCGTACAAGTCCAAAGCCGTAACCTGACCTGTCGTGAGATAAGAAGCTATATGGGCTGTTTTTCCACCCGGAGCCGCACAGGCATCTAGAACCTGCTCATCACCTTGTAAATCAAGCGTCGGAGCAACCAGCTGACTAGACTCGTCTTGGATGGTAATGGCTCCATCCGCAAACAAATCATGGCCTGCAAAATGCCCCTGCTCCTTCACAAGACCAGAGGGAGACAAGGATGAATCACTGGCCTCCAACAAGACTTGGATTTCTTCTTTTCGTCCTAGGTCCGTTACACGAATGCTGGCCTTGTTACGCACCAAAAGACTTTCAAAAATAGCTTGTGCTCGCTCTTCTCCGTATTCTTCCTTGAGCTTGGCAACTAGCCAAACTGGGAGAGAATAGGCAATGGAATCACGCTTGTTTTTTCGCTTGATGCTGGCAATATCTGGCCAGCCTTCACGCAGAATACGACGAAGGACGGCGTTGACTAATTTTTCACTGCCTTTTTTACGAACTTTGGCCAATTCTACTGCTTCATTGACCACAGCATGATCTGGAATCTTGTCCAAATAGCAGAGTTGGTAGGCACTCATGAGAAGAAGGACATAGAGCCAGCTGTCTAACTGGTCTCTGTCTTCGATAAAGTGGGATAGGTACCATTCCAGAGTCAGTTTACGGGCTACCGTTCCATAGACCAGCTCGGTCACCAAGCCCTTGTCTGCTGCCGAAAGTTGACTCCCCTTGAGATGCTTATTTAAGGCGATATTTGAGTATGCTTGATTGATAAAAACATCCTCTAATACTGCTAGAGCTAAACTTCTAGCCGTTTCTACTTTAGTCACCAAATCGTTCTCCTACTGTCAATGTGCGTCCAACTCCATTGAGGAAGGAAGCAATGTCCATCTTAGGTTTACCAGCTGGCTGCACTTGTTTGAGGGATAGAGCTCCTTCTGCTGTTGCGACAATCAATTCTTTCTTGCCGATAGAGAGAATCTCACCTGGATTTCCCTGACTTTCTACTGGTAGGGCTTCATAAATCTTAAAGCGGTCTCCCTTAAGGAAAGTATGGGCCACAGGCCAGGGGTTCATCCCACGGATTTGGTTAAAGAGTTGACGATTGCTTTTATTCCAGTCCAGTTTTTCTTCTTCTGGCTTGATATTTGGAGAGAAACTAACCTGGCTTGGATCCTGCGGTTCAGGTTTGATTTCCCCAGCAATATAGGCAGGCAAAGTGTCCAAAAGCAAATCACGACCAACAAGCGCTAATTTCTCAAACAGGGTCCCAACATTATCCTCATCTGTGATAGGAATACTGCGACGAGAAATCATATCTCCTGCATCCATTTCCTTAACCATCTCCATAATGGTCACACCAGCTTCCTCATCTCCTTGAATCAAGGCATAATGGATTGGCGCTCCACCACGGTGTTTTGGAAGAAGGGAGGCGTGAACATTAACCGCAAAGTCCATGCTATCAAGGAGTTTACTTGGGAGAAACTGCCCAAAAGCAGCAGTCACAATTCCATCTGCTCCTAGCTTCATAATATCTTCCATCTCTGGACTTCCAGATAATTTTTCAGGTTGGTAGATAGGAAGTCCTGCCTCTTTGGCAGCTTGTTTAACTGGGGTCTCCTGGATAACTTTTTTACGACCAACAGCACGGTCTGGCTGGGTCACAACAGCTAGAATCTCGTAACGGTCATCTGTCAAAAGTCCTTTTAAGACTGTTGCTGAAAAGCCGGGGGTCCCCATAAAGATTAATTTTGTCATATCTTCTCCTTCTTATAAAAATTGCTGTGGCTCATGGTCAATGCTGAGACGGAGCTCACTATTTTCCCGTTCTTGAGTCAAGGCCAAAACTTGGTTGAGGGTCGGCCCCAGCTCATCTTCTAAACGATATTTAATTAAAATCTGATAATGATAAAGGTTGTGGGTACGAGCAATGGGTTTGGGCGTTGGCCCAAGAATGTTACTGGTCTCTGACAAGCCTGACCGCAAAATGTTCATGACTTCATAGGCACGTTTGACCACCTCTTCTTCTTTCTTGTGAGAAAGGGTAATGCCAATCGTGAAATAGTAAGGTGGATAGCCTAGTTGTCGTCTGATTCCCATTTCATAAGCGTAAAAGCCTTCGTAATCCTGATCCTTGGCAAATCGAATAGCGTAGTGCTGAGGATTGTAAGACTGAATCAAGACCTGCCCAGCTTTTTCAGCACGTCCTGCCCGACCTGCCACCTGAGTCAAAAGTTGGAAGGTTCTCTCAGAAGAACGGAAGTCAGGCAAATTCAAGGCTGTATCGGCATTGAGCACTCCGACTAAGGTTACATTGGGAAAATCCAATCCCTTGGCAATCATCTGAGTACCTAGCAAGATATCCGCTTCCCCTCGTCCAAACTGGTCAAGCAGGGCTTGATGACTACCTTTCTTACGGGTCGTATCCACATCCATCCGTAGAATTCGTGCCTCTGGAAAGAGTTCTGCCAGCTCGTCATAAGCCTTTTGTGTCCCCGTCCCGTAGTAACGGATACTGCAACTCTTACAGTTAGGACAGACCTGAGGAATATCCTTCGAAAAGCCACAATAATGGCAGTTCATGGTCTTGGTATCCATGTGCAAGGTCAAGGAAATGTCACAGTTGGGACAAGTATCCACGGTCCCACACTCCCGACACATGACAAAGCTAGAATAACCACGACGATTGAGCATAAGAACCACCTGCTCTTTTTTAGCTAGACGGTCCTGAATAGCCTCTAGCAAAGGCGGCGTGAAGTTTGACGTCTCATTTTGTCCGATATAGTCTCGAAAGTCAATTACTTGAACCTCAGGGATCCTAGCTAAAGGATTGGCGCGTTGGGTCAGACGTAAATGTTGATAAACGCCTTTGCCAGCTCGCGCACGGCTTTCTAAGCTCGGTGTCGCGGAACCAAGAACCAATGCCGCTTGATTGTATTGGGCCCGTAAAACAGCCACCTCTCTAGCATGGTAGCGGGGATTACTGTCTTGCTTATAAGTCGCTTCGTGCTCCTCATCGATAATCATGACACCCAGATTTTTCAGCGGAGCAAAGATGGCAGATCTGGCGCCAACAACAACTTGGGCATCTCCACGCTCAACCTTGCGCCATTCATCATACTTTTCACCATTGGACAGGCCTGAATGAAGAATGGCCACCTTGTCCCCAAAACGTGCTATAAAACGCTCCGTCATCTGAGGAGTCAGGGAAATCTCAGGTACAAGCAAAATAGCAGTTTTGCCCTTATCCAAGGCCCCTTGGATAATCTGCAAGTAAACCTCTGTCTTCCCACTTCCTGTAATCCCTTGAAGAAGGAAAGGAGGCTGATGACTGCCAATCGCACTCACAACCGCATCTCGCGCCTGTCTTTGTTCTGGATTCAACTCCAAAGGCTGACTTGCCTCAATCCCTTCAAAATAAGCAGCCGAGCGTTGAACTTCCTTTTGAACTATAGTAACAGCACCTTGTTCTACAAAGAAGTTGACTTGCTCCCGTGAATAGGATTCTAACAAACTAGCCAAGGAAGCACTCTCAGGATGAGACAGCAAATAGTCTCTCAGTTCTAACTTTTTCTTGGCACGTGCAGAAATCTCTACACCTTCTAACTGAACAAGGTCTACCTCATACCAAGACTGGGTCTTGACCTTCTTTTGATCAATCGCCTGATATTCTAGACCAAGCAGGCCTTTTCTAGTCAAACGCATCATTTCAGCTTGCTTAGCTAAATCTAGAGAAGAAAATGCAAGTGAATCTTCTGAACCAAACAAGCGCTCTTGGTCTTCCTGACTCAGACCTGCCAGAGGATAGAGAATCTTGTCATAGCTAGAGTTCAGAAATCCTGGTAACATAGCCTTAAGGATAGAGATTTTGTAGGAGAAGACAGATTTGCGTAACTCCTCAGCCAACCAGAGTTGTTCTTGCGTGAGAACAGGAGAAAAATCCAGCACCTCTGCTATATCTTTTAAATCTTGATTAGCCTCTTCTTCATCTGGTTGGGACTCCAAACCAAGAACAATTCCTTGAATCAGGCGATTGCCCTTACCAAAAGGTACATGGACCCGCATCCCAACTTCCAGCATTCCCTCAAATTCCTCCGGAATCCTGTAACTATAGGGCTGGTCCGTCTGCATCAAGGGCACATCCACAATAATCTTGGCTATAGCCATCTTCTCACCTCCTCCTTGTCAGTAGATTCTTGCAATAGAAAAAATAAGATTGAGTCCCCCCAACCTTAAATTTTTTCACCATCTTCTTTTTCTTTAGCAATTTGCTCTTTGATTTTCTTTTCTTCTTCTTCTTTGCGACGTTTTTCTTCTTCGATACGGCGACGCACTGCTTCACGTTTTCCTTCTGGATCTGGATGAATCGTAACGTTTCCTGATTCGATTTCTTCTAAAGCGCGAAGAGTTGATTTTTCAGACTTGAAACCTTGAGTTGCTGGCGCACCTGCTTCTAATTCGTGGGCACGTTTTGCTTCCAAGATTACGAGTGAATATTTTGAAGGAACCTTGTCGAGCAAGGTATCAATAGAGGGTTTTAACATCATTTGCTTGTACCTATTTTCTAAATTTTATCGGGTAGTTGGAGATTTCGGTAACATCTCCTGATAGTGACCAATGACACGATCCACACGGAAGTGCTCTGCTTCGATCACACGTTTGACACGCTCAGCAGCTAGGGGCACCTGATCATTGACAATCGCATAATCATACTCACGCATAAGGGCAATTTCTTCCTTGGCCTTTTCGATTCGTTGGGCAATCACTTCTGCACTATCTGTTCCTCGACCTACCAAACGATCTTGTAATTCATCTAAGTCTGGTGGTGTCAGGAAGATAAAGACAGCATCTGGAACCTTTTTCTTAACCTGAAGAGCACCCTGAACTTCAATTTCAAGGAAAACATCGATTCCCTTGTCCAAGGTTTCATTGACATAGGTCAGAGGAGTTCCATAGTAGTTGCCGACATATTCTGCGTATTCCAACATCTGTCCTTGACGAATCAGCTCTTCAAACTCTTCGCGAGTACGGAAGAAATAGTCAACACCATCCACTTCTCCAGGACGTTGTGCGCGTGTCGTCATCGATACAGAGTATTGAAATTGGTTTTCAGAACTCTCAAAAATCTCTCTTCTAACCGTTCCTTTTCCAACCCCTGAAGGACCAGAAAAAACGATTAGTAAGCCTCGGTCTGCCATTGTGTCTCCTTTTAGTCAGTCTGTGAAATAACATTTCTCTAGAATAACGGCAAAAAGCCAGATTATCCTTTACAGTCTTTCTATCTAGTGTAACAAAAAAGCAGTAATTTTTCAACTGCTCTTTCTTATTTATTTAGCATAATCTACTGCACGAAGCTCGCGAATCACGGTTACCTTGATATTTCCTGGATAATCGAGATTGTTTTCAATTTTCTCACGAACTTTGTGAGCTAAGATTGTGACTTTGTCGTCCTTGATTTGTCCTGGATTTACCATGATGCGGATTTCACGTCCTGCTTGAAGGGCAAAGCTATTTTGTACCCCTTCAAAGCTGTTAGCAATTTCTTCCAAATCATGAAGACGCTTGATATAGCTTTCAAGAGACTCACTACGAGCACCTGGACGAGCCGCGCTCAAGGCGTCTGCTGCAGCAACGATCACTGCAATGACACTTTCGGCTTCGACATCACCGTGGTGGCTAGCAATCGTATTGACCACAACTGGGTGTTCCTTGTACTTACGTGCCAGTTCCATACCGATTTCCACATGGCTACCTTCAACCTCGCGGTCAATAGCTTTACCAATGTCGTGAAGGAATCCAGCACGACGGGCAAGAGCCGCATTCTCACCAAGTTCGCTGGCCATAATACCAGCCAACTTAGCAACCTCAATCGAATGGCGCAAGACATTTTGTCCATAAGAAGTACGGAACTGCAAACGTCCCATAATCTTCATCAAGTCTGGATGAAGGTTTGGCGCACCAATCTCATAGGCTGCCGCCTCACCGTATTCACGGATCTTATTGTCAATCTCTTGACGGTTTTTCTCAACCAACTCTTCGATACGAGCTGGGTGGATACGACCATCTTTGAGCAACATTTCCATTGTCATACGGGCAATTTCACGACGAATCGGATCAAATCCTGACAAGGTCACCACTTCTGGTGTATCGTCGATAATCACATCGACCCCTGTCAAACTTTCAAAGGTACGAATGTTACGACCTTCACGACCAATAATGCGTCCCTTCATAGTATCGTCTGGCAGATGAACCGTTGAGTTTGTTGACTCTGCTACATATTCACCAGCGATACGTTGCATAGCTTGAACTAAGATGTCCTTGGCCATTTTGTCAGAACGTTCCTTGACCTCTTGCTCAGCTTCGCGAATACGGCTAGCAATCTCCTTGGTCAAGTTTTCCTCTGTCTGAGCCAAGATAATATCTCGTGCTTCTGCCTGAGACAGGGCACCAATACGCTCTAGTTCTGCTTCTTTTTGTCTTTCGACTTCCTCTAATTGCTCTTCACGCGCATCAAGGTTTTTCGCTCTATCAGAAATACTTTGTTCTTTTTGTTCAAGTGTTTGTTCTTTACTCGTCAAATTGTCGTCTTTACGGTCGAGGCTAGTAGCTCGCTCGGTCAAACGACTTTCGATTTGTTTGAGTTCTTGACGTTCTGATTTGAATTCAGCGTCCACTTCTTCACGGTATTTTCTGGCTTCTTCTTTGGCCTCCAATAGTGCTTCTTTTTTAAGAGACTTGCTTTCACGCTTGGCTTCATTAACAAGTAAATCTGCTTCACGCTCAGCTTGTCCACGTAAATTAGTTGCTTCTTGTTCAGCATTTAAAAGCATCAACTCCGCAGCTTCCTGAGATGATTTCATCTTAGCTGAGATGCTGACATATCCAATGACTAAACCAATGATGACGGCAAAAACAGCAATCGCAAGCGACATGATTTCCATGTTTTTACCTCATTTTATTGTTATTCCGAATGACATACATTCTTTTACATTCTACCATAAAAAAGTGATTTTCACAAACCTAAAATAGAATATGTTTTGAGGAATTCGGAATTTAATTACATAAAATTTATTAGCGCAATCTCTATTTCTTAGAAGTCATAGTTTAGTAAAAATTTTAGAAAAAGCCTACTTTACAGTAGACTTAGTAATAATCTTTGAAAGACAGGAAAGCCACGCTATCTTCATCCATCATATAAATCAAGCGATTTTCTGCGTCAATACGCCGTGACCAGGCTCCTTGGTAATCATATTTGAGCGGCTCTGGTTTTCCTATTCCTGTAAAGGGATCACGTTGAATATCCTTGATTAGTTTATTGATTCTTTTTAGTGTTTTCTTATCCTGAGTTTGCCAGTAGCAATAATCTGCCCAGGCATCTTCTGTAAACTTGAGCAGCATTCCTCACTCCTCAATAACATGGACTTGAGTGCTTCCAGCACGGACTTGAGCCATTCCTCGCAAGACCTTGTCAGATAACTCCTTATTTTGAGCGATTCTCAGTGTTTCCTGAATACTGTCCCATTCGCTCTTTGAAAGAACTACAATGTCCTCATCTGGATTTTTATTGACCACTGTCAAAGGCTCAAATTCATCATTTACCTTTTTCATGTAGTCTTTTAAATGATTTCGGAATGTTGAGTAAAGAACTGCTTCCATAACCATACCTCGTTTTACCTCTTTTCCACTATTATACATTAAAAGAAAGAAATTGTCAGGAACTTGTACAAGATTTTCTTTTCTATCTATTTATACTCAATGAAAATCAAAGAGCAAACTAGGAAACTGTACTTGAGTACGGCAAGGCGACGTTGACGTGGTTTGAAGAGATTTTCGAAGAGTATTATTCGTAAAAAATCTCAAAAAGCCTACCTTTCAGCAGACTTAGTTTGTTTCTATTCTAATCGGCACTCTTCCAAAATTCTGATCTGCTATACTTGGATTTCCCAGTTGGTAAATCTGGTCTGCCTTTTGAGTCATGACATCCCAAGGTTCTTTGCCAATTCGGCTGACTAGACTGACCTGACCTTTCAAAGACTTGAGATGTTGCCTGCCTTTTTCAGTAAATCCAAGGACATGAATGGCTTCTGGCAAGTCACCTTCTCTAGCCTGCACCAAGATATAGGTCAAGAGGCGTCTGACACGCGCCTTGGTGTAACGTTTGGTCGCAACCGCTTCAACCAAGTCTTCCACAGACTGGGCTGTTTTGATGGCATCCTTGATGCGTACTGCCATTTCTCGATTGACCTGAAAAATGGTGGTTAAGTCTGTATTTGATAAGATTTGATAGCGGAGCAAAAGAAAATAGTCGTCCCAACTCACCTTATTAGCCTGCTCAAAAAGAGCAACAGAAGGCATAAAGCGTTCTAAGAAGTCTTGGTCCTTCTGGTGCTGACGCAGAGCTGTTGCCGAAGCAAAGTCCACATCCTTGTCCACAGAATGGTAGCCCGCCCCCTGACGCTGAATCGGATGCAGTTTGATATTTCGCCCTGCTACCGCTTTGGCATAGGCAAGAGCAAGAACATGATTGGGCGTATTGCCTGAAAACTCAAGACCAGCAAATTCCTTCCACATGGCTTGGGTTTTCTGGGGATAGGAAAGGGAATCAGGTAGATTTTCCACAAATTTCTCCATCTCTCTACCTTTCTCTGTGTATAAGTCAGCGATTTTCTGGTAATCCAGAACTTCCTCTGTCCCAAAGGCTAGAGTATCAATCCCCAACTGTGTTAAGATATCCACAGCTCCTTGGCCAAAGAAATCTGCTGCCTGAACACTGACTAAAAAAGGTAATTCCACTACCAGATCCGCTCCATTTTCCAGCGCCATCTGGGCCCGTGTCCACTTGTCCACAATAGCAGGTTCTCCACGCTGCATGAAATTTCCAGACATGGCAACGATTTTCAGTCCCTCTGCTTGATCCAGCAGGTATTTATGGCCATTATGAAAAGGATTAAACTCCGCGATAATACCTTTGATGGTCATGCTAATCTCCCTTTCTAATGACGAAATCTACGATACCACTCAGGCAATCTCCCTCTCCAGTTAAGCCATTGTTTTTCTCCTACTGGAAGGATTTCTGCTAGTTGTTCATTACTATAATTCTTTTGTAGTTCAGGATAAGCTATCAACATAGTTGGGCTATGGCATCCTGCAACTGTCATTGGCCATGTTCCATACATTAGCATATGTCGGATATCATCCTCCGATTTTATTTCATTTACTAACATATCAAAAAGTTCCTTAGACATATCGTAAACGACTAACTCTGAAAATACGGTTCCTTCTTCCTGAACATAAAAGTATTGCCCATCTTTTTCCCAAAGCGTTCCATTTTGACGGATACGATTAAACTGCGAAACTTCTTCCCAAGAATATTTTGATCGAACCATATCAACCTCCTACTTCTGCGCCACAAAAAACCAACGGGTGCTGGTTTCTGTTGGCTCCTTGTCCTCAAAGTCTGCATAGAGTTTGAAAGACTTGAAACCAGCCTGCTCCAGCAAGATATCATAGGTCAAGACTTCGTATGTACGCTCCTCATGCACTTCATCGTGGCGACTAAAGGACCCATCCTCTTCCTTGATAAAGAAAGTCAACTCATGAACGATAGAGTGAGGCGCTGCATCCTCGTAGGTATCCCAGAGAATTGCAAAATCTTCTGCATTTTCATGATAAGAATAGCCTGGAAAAACTTCGTCTGTCTGGTAGGTCGAATGCACATCAAAGATAAAGATACCATCTTCGTTGAGGGAATTATACACTTCCTTAAAGACGTCCCCTACTTCCACCTCATCCTGCATGTAGCAGATTGAGTCCGAATAACAAGTGACAAAATCATATTGACCTGCCTTGGACAAATCCAGCATATTGCCTTCAATAAAATCAATCTTTTGCTTGGCTGATGTTGCTCTCTTTTCAGCAATCTTCAGCATATCTGCGCTCAAGTCAAGACCCGTCACATCAAAGCCAGATTGAGAAAAGCGGACAGACTGGATGCCTGTCCCACAAGCCAATTCCAAGAGTTTCTTTCTCTCCTTGGTCTTAGGCAAATGACGAAGCGAAAAATCCGTCCATCTATCGTATAAACTGTCGTCCATGACCGCATCGTAAACAGCCGCAAAAGTTTCATAAGTTGCCATAATCATGATACCAAGAGCGTCAATGGCAAACACCACTCGCCCTTTACCTTTCTATCGATTTTTCTAAAATAAGCAAAGAAACCCAATTGACTGCAACCGAGTTCGTCTTCTAAGCAAGAGTTTCAGATAAATCTACTGAATTCGCCTCATGCCATAGTTTTTCCAGATTATAGTGGGCACGCATTTCTTCTGAGAAGATATGCACAACGACAGCACCGAGGTCTAGCAAGACCCAACCTCCAGCTGCATCGCCTTCGATATGGCTACCTTTAAAGCCTGCATCAGCTACTTTTTCACGGATGTTATCAGCGATAGCATCCAACTGACGGCTATTCATTGAACTAGTAATAACAAAGTAATCCGTCACGCTAGTCAAATCTTGTACGTCAAGTGCGAGGATATCCTCCGCACGTTTCTCATCAGCCGCTTTCACGACTAGTTCTAGTAATTCTTTTTCGTTCATTTAGTCCTCTTTCAAATAGTGCACAAAGGCGTTATAGGTTTCAAGGGTTTGGGGATAGATGGGGAATCCCTGATGAGCTAGATGCTCCACGGTTCGTGCCGTTTCATAGGCCACTGCCTTATTGAGCGATAGACTTGCAATCTCACGCGCCACGTCCACTCCAGGAAAGGCACGATTGTGCTCGATATAGTCTGCGACGTAGATAACCTTATCAAGATCAGTCATCTGACCGGCCCCGACTGTATGGATTTCAATGGCTCGCAGAATTTCTGAATCATGCAAATCCAAATCTTCCTGAATTTTGTAAATTCCGACCATCCCATGCCAGACATTATTGCCCCAGTTTTTGAGGTTAGGGTCTAGCTGATAACGGTCAATCAAGTCTAAAAATTCCTGATCTGACAGTTTTTTAGCGTAGTCATGAAGAAGGCCTGCTAGTCCTGCTTTCTCGGCATCTACTCCAAATCTCTCCGCCAGTTCTATGGCTGCACGCTCCACACCCAAGCAATGGGTTAAGCGTTTCTCGGGTAGAAGCTCTGCCATTTTTTCCAACAAAGCCTCACGGGAGCAGTTGATATAGTCTTGATAGGCCATCAGTAGAGCCCCTCCTTCTCGATGTAGTCTAGCACCGGCTGAGGCAGGAGAAAGTTGGGTTTCCGTCCTTGGGCAATGAAGTCACGCACCATACTGGACGAGATATCCATGAGAGGCACATCCACCCAGATAACTGGATAGGAAGTCCCTGCCTTGTAGCGTGGGCGCTGAACTCCCACAAACTGAACCATATCAACCAGTTCATCAATTCGGTACCACTTAGGCAGATAGTCCACCATATCGGCACCGATGATAAAGTAATAATCCGTATCTGGATTCTTCTCTGTTAAAATTTTCATAGTGTCATAGGTATAAGAAATGCCCTTGCGCTCCAACTCAATAGTTTCAATGTCCAGACCTTCAATCCCCTCAATCGCCAACTCAAGCATCTTGAGACGATGGTGTTCAGGGATTGTTTCCTTTTTATCTACATGAGGAGGTTGGTATTCAGGCATGAGCAAAACCTGGTCCAGTCCCAACTGCTGGCGTACTTGGTCAGCAACAATCAGATGGGCATTGTGAACAGGGTTAAAATTTCCCCCTAAAATCCCGACTTGTTTGCGTTTTTTCTCCTTGATTTCTGGCTCCAACTCTACCTTGGTAAAGGGAGTCAATAATTCGATTGCCATAGGCTAGTCTCCTTTATTTCTCTGTAAAAACAGTTGTTTGGAGTATAGTTTTTAGATTTCTTTGACTTTTTTAGAAATCTTGCGATTTTCTTTCTTACTAGATTGTTTAAACAAAATCAAGATGCGTCCGATTTTTTGGACAGTATCCACACCAATTTCTTCTTCCAAGATTTCAGCTACTTCGTGGATATTTTCATCTGTGTTTTGCAAGAGAGTAACCTTAATTAATTCGCGTGCGTCAAGTGCTTGGCGAACACTGGTTTTGATTTGGTCGTTGAGTCCATTTTTCCCGATTTGGATGATGGGTTTGAGGGTATGTGCCTGGCTGTTGAGGAAGGCACGTTGTTTTGATGTTAATGACATAATTTTCTTCCTTGTTTTTTGATAGTTATTTTAGGTGGTGAGGGACGGTCGGAACTAATTTTCCAAAGATCTCATCTTTGAAAAATGGATTTCCTGACCTCACAATTGAGCCTTGGTCTCAATTGCGCCCCTTGCCAATCTACAGATTGGCAAAACACCACGGCAATAACTATCTTTTTATGAGCTCA
Source organism: Streptococcus sp. HMSC063B03 (assembly GCF_001836965.1). Classification (GTDB taxonomy): domain Bacteria; phylum Bacillota; class Bacilli; order Lactobacillales; family Streptococcaceae; genus Streptococcus; species Streptococcus pneumoniae_F. The sequence goes on from NZ_KV831029.1 coordinate 70,901, forward strand.
CTTTGTTCGCTCAGTGATTTCATTTTAAATGATTGCTTTTCGTGTGACGACGGCGACGCCTTCTGGTGCCCAGACGGCGACTTTGGCGGTGCCTGTTACGCGGATCCAGCCGAGTCCAGAGATGACTAGGTCTGTCTTGTCCTTGATGGTAAATACATGCTCAACCAGTTTAGGAAAATCTTCTTTTTCCTTACTATTTGGTGGTGTTAGAAGGGTTCCAAGGTGCTTATCGTAGAAAGCACTAGCGCCTTCAAGCTTGGTACGATGGAGTTTGAGTTCATTATCAAAGAAGGCTGTGAAACCTTGCTTTTCACCAGTGATGAAATCAAAGCGTCCTAGACCGCCTAGAAACAAGGTTTGCTCTGGATTGAGCTGATAGGTTTTAGGCTTGATTTCCTTTTTAGGGCTGACATACTTGAGGTTTTTGGCCGTCAAGTAGTGAGCCATCTGGTGACGGTGGATAATCCCCGGTGTATCGTAGATATAAGATCCGTCATCAAGCGGAATCTCAATCTTGTCCAAGGTTGTCCCTGGGAAGCGTGAAGTCGTGATGACATTCTGATCACCCGTAATTTCTTGGATAATGGCATTGATAAGGGTTGATTTTCCAACGTTGGTCACACCGACCACATAGACATCACGGCCCTTTCGGTAGTGCTCGATTTTGTCTATGACTTCCTTAATAGCATGTTTGTTTTGGGCTGAAGTTAGGACGACATCGACTGGACGAAGCCCTTCTTCGTGGGCACGTTCCATGAGCCACTGGCTAATCTTACCAGGCTTAACTGACTTAGGCAGGATATCTTTTTTATTTCCCACCAAGAGGACATCATTGCCCGATACAAAGCGTGGCAAGCCTGGAATGACAGAGCCATTAAAGTCAAAGATATCAATGACATTTACCACTAAAGCATCACTGTCTCCCACCTCGTGCAAGAGCTTGAGGAAATCATCGTCCGTCAACTGGACATCTGTGATTTCATTGTAGTGGCGGAGACGGAAACAGCGTTGGCAATAGACTTCACCAGTCTCCAAACCTTTTTCAAGTGCCGACTGGGGGGTGAAACCAAGACCAGCCTTGTCTGTCGTCTGAATGGTTGCTCCACAACCAATACAGAGAATTTCTTCCATAGTTAAATTCCTTTTTTATATGTAATCGGTCCGTACTTTTCAGTGATTTTTCGCATCACACGACGCTCACGAGCTCGGTTAATCTGCGTTTTGATCGAGTCATGTTGGACCAAGGGTTTGACTAAAATCGAGCGAATGCCAGCACGGTGGGCTGCTCGTATATCTGTCATGAGCTGGTCACCAACCATGACCACTTCGCTTTTCTCATAGTGGAATTCCTTCATGGCACGATTAATCCCAAATGTGAAGGGTTTCAGAGCCCAATAAACGTAATCAATCCCAAATTTCTCAACTGCTCGTTGGACACGTTTTTTGGTGTTATTTGAGACTACGATAATGCGAATGCCCGCGTCCCGAAGGTCATGTAGCCATTGCTTCATCTCTGGCGTCCCATCAGGGTTGTTCCAAGCAATGAGGGTATTGTCCAAATCGACCAAAACAGCCTTGATTCCCTGCGCCTGCAGGCTTGGGACTGTCAGATCATAAACTGCTTCCACAGCAAAATCTGGCATGTAATTTTCAATCGCCATTCTGGCTCCTTTTCTTAACTTTTTTTCGCAATTTTCCTTAGTAACAATGACAAGACAATCCACAACCCAGCACTAGCCAAACTGATGTAGAGCCAAGCATGGGGCTCATCTGTTAAAGGTAGGGGAACATTCATTCCGAAAAAGCCTGTCACGACTGCCAAAACCGCTAGCAAGACTGAAATGATGGTCAAGGTTGTCAAATTATCATTCAGATTATTGTTTAGGATGTTGTTATAAGATGCTGATAGTTGTTGGAGTACTTGAGAAATCAAGTCTGTCATGGATACCAGCTGATGAGCCTCAATCATGGCATCATCAAACTGTTCTCTCTCAATCTCGTTAAAACTGCGATAGAGGGCATGCCCTTGAATGTGCTCGAGCAACATGCGATTTTGCTTGGCAGCCGCAGTGAGGTAAACCATACCAGTCTCCAAGTCGGACAGGGCAAAGAGGTTTTTCTTGGTCGTCCGCTGACGTAGGAGACCATTGACCTCATCCTTACTCTTGTCCATCTGCTCGATGACAGGATAGTAGGCATTGCTGATGATTTCCAGACTGGCAAAGAGAAACTTGTAAATCGAAAGCATGTCATGACTCTCCAGATAACGGGTCATCTGTTCAATGACATAGGCGTTCTTGGTATTACTAATGGTAATCAGGCGACGATGTTCCACGATAAAGGTCATGGGAAAGGCTTCGTAGTATGCCTTATCCTTTTTCAAGTTCAAGACATTGTAGATAAAGGTCACAGTCCCATTTTCACGGTGATAATCCATGTGAGCGCGCTCATTTCTATCCAGCGCGTATTCAATGGTTTCCTTGTCCAAACCGTAGATTTCAGAAAGGTCCTCTAGTTTTTTCAACTTGTCCAAATCTAGGTTAATCCAGGTACAACCATTGCCCAACTGTTTTTCTAAAAACATCTTCTCTCCTTTACCAAACTCTTTCTATTGTACCATAAATCTGCTAAAATTTCAGGCCTGGTCTGTCCGAGAGAAATTGCTGACGACGGTGATATTCCGATTGGGAACGAAGTGCAGAACCTGGTCTTCTCCTCTGAGTTGCGTTGTTCGAATGCCAACGCTGACAACCTTGCCCGATACAGTAATAGGCCCATTTGTCAAAACGACCTCATCTCCCACATCCAGTTGACGTTCAAAGAGGATGAAAAAACCATTGATAACATCAGACAGAAAGCCTTGGGCTCCCATCCCAATAGCCACCCCAGCAATCCCAGCACCTGCCAGCAAACTAGAAACTGGCAAACCTAAAATCGACAAAATGCAGTAGAGTAAAAAGAAATAAAGGGTATAATTAAACACATTTTCTAACAGACGTGAGATGGTTTTCTGACGCCCGGCATCATGACGAGACATTTTTAGAGAAGGTTTAACAATTCTCTGCACCATGGTATGGAGCAGTTTCTTAGCTATATAAAATAGTAAAAATAGTAATAACAGAGAAATTAACTTGGTTAAGATATTCTCAATAATCGTTGTAACATCAAGCTTATTGAGGTAAGTTTTAAAAAATTCTTGCATAGAAAACTCCTTTCATTTATTATACCATACTTTCACAAGTGGTGAATCTCCATAAATATTCAAAAATAATAGCCAAAATAGACAGAAAATTCTTGATTTTAGTTCATATTTATACTATAATCATAAACATTACACAACTAAGGAGGTTGTTATGAAAAAATTCATTCATGCTTGGAATAAGGCAAGCCTAATCAAACGGATTTTGATTGGTATGCTTATTGGAGGAACCCTAGGACTGACACTTCCTAACATTTCAGGAATTGGTCTACTCGGAGATCTATTTGTTGGCGGTCTAAAAGCCATCGCACCTATTCTAGTCTTTGCCCTCGTTGCTAACGCCCTTTCCCAACATCAAAAGGGACAAGATAGCAATATGAAAACAGTTATTTTCCTTTACTTAGTGGGAACCTTTGCTGCTGCCCTTATCGCTGTACTAGCAAGTTTCATTGTCCCTGTTGAGATTACCTTAAATAGTGCCAATACAGAAATCGCACCACCAGATGGAATTGGCCAGGTCCTCAGCAACCTCTTGCTCAAACTGGTTGACAATCCAGTCAATGCCCTTGTCACAGCCAACTACATCGGTATCCTATCTTGGGCAGTTGTTTTCGGGATTGCTATGAGAGAGGCCAGCAAAAATAGTAAAGAATTGCTGAAAACTATGGCTGATGTGACTTCTAAGATTGTCGAATGGATTATCAACCTAGCTCCATTTGGTATCCTTGGTCTTGTCTTCAAAACCATCTCTGATAAGGGAATCGGAAGCCTAGCCAACTACGGAATCTTGCTTGCCCTCTTGGTGACAACCATGTTCTTTGTCGCTCTGGTTGTCAATCCATTGATTGCCTTCCTCTTTATGAAGAGAAATCCTTATCCCCTCGTTTTGAAATGTTTGCGTGTCAGTGGTGTGACAGCCTTCTTCACTCGTAGTTCTGCGGCCAACATCCCTGTCAATATGAAACTTTGCCACGACCTCGGACTAGATCCAGATACCTATTCGGTTTCTATCCCACTCGGTTCTACTATCAACATGGCCGGAGCAGCGATTACTATTAACGTTTTGACCCTTGCTGCAGTAAATACTTTGGGAATCCCTGTTGACTTTGCGACAGCCTTTGTCCTCAGTGTAGTAGCAGCAATCTCAGCCTGTGGTGCTTCTGGTATTGCCGGAGGTTCCCTCCTTCTTATCCCAGTTGCTTGTAGCCTTTTTGGTATTTCTAACGATATTGCCATGCAAGTTGTCGGTGTTGGATTTGTGATTGGTGTCATTCAAGACTCATGTGAAACAGCTCTCAACTCTTCTACAGACGTCCTCTTTACTGCCGTTGCCGAATACGCAGCAGCCCGTAAAAAATAACTCATAAAGGCAAGCCTGCTCAGGTCTTGTCTTTTACGCTTTTATTCTAACTTACTAGGAAATCCTTATGTCTATTAGCCAACGTACGACCAAGCTCATCTTAGCTACCTGCCTTGCCTGCCTTCTTGCTTATTTTCTCAATCTTTCTTCAGCAGTTTCAGCTGGAATCATCGCCCTCTTGAGCCTATCCGACACCCGTAGAAGTACCTTAAAACTGGCCCGCAATCGACTCTTTTCCATGCTCCTAGCTCTAACTATCGGTGTTCTGGCTTTTCACTTGAGCGGATTTCATATCTGGAGCCTCGGCCTCTATCTAGCCCTCTATGTGCCTCTAGCCTACAAGATGGGCTGGGAAATTGGCATCACACCAAGCACTGTTTTGGTTAGCCATCTCTTGGTGCAAAAATCAACCTCTCCAGACCTTCTAGTCAATGAATTCCTTCTCTTTGCTATCGGTACAGGATTTGCCTTACTGGTTAATCTCTATATGCCTTCACGAGAAGAGGAAATTCATCACTACCACACATTGGTAGAAGAAAAGTTAAAAGATATCCTTCAACGCTTCAAATATTATTTATCCAGAGGGGATGGACGCAACCGAGCACAGTTAGTTGACGAATTGGACACCCTTTTGGAAGAAGCCCTCAGACTGGTCTATCTAGATCACTCTGACCACCTCTTTCACCAGACCGACTACCATATCCACTATTTTGAAATGAGACAGCGACAAAGTCGTATCCTGCGAAACATGGCCCAGCAAATCAACACCTGTCACCTAGCTGCCAGTGAGAGCCTGATTTTGGCCCAGCTCTTTTCAAAAATTGCAGGCCAACTAAGCCAGACCAATCCCGCTTCTGATTTGCTAGATGAAATTGAACGTTATCTGGAAGTCTTCCGTAACCGCAGTCTACCCAAGACAAGAGAAGAATTTGAAACCCGCGCCACACTTCTTCAACTCCTACGTGAAGCCAAAACCTTCATCCAAGTAAAAGTTGACTTTTACCAAAAATATGGACAGTAAAAAAGAAAACTTCAGACCAACCACAAAAGGTGAATATCTGAAGTTTTCTTTTATTTGTAAGTTATCACCATAAAGGTTAATAGTAAAACGAATAAGGCCAAACTCACCAATAAAGTAAGAACCTTGACCAAGGTATTGCTCTGCCAGTAGCTTGGTTTACCAATATTACTTGTCGCATCCATGGAAAATAGTTGATTTTGACGAGGTTGTATGGTTACCAATACAATCAAAGCAAGAGAGAGGATAATAGCTAAAACAATCAGAATATCAGTCATAGGCCTACCTCAAAATCCCTAGCAAGGTAAAGAGTAAACCAATCAGAATCATTAAACCCAAGATGAGTGAAAAAATCTTACTAATCTTTTCCCCTCGGGTTTCTTTTTCTTTCTTGATCGGTTTTTGTTTCAACTCTTCCATACGACCTTCAACGTCTTTGTAAAATAAATCTTCGTCTGACATGTTAGCCTCCTAAAACGGTTTGCATGGTTTCCTTATATCGCACCAAGTCAACATAGTTGGCATGTTGGCCTTGTTTGCCAAGTGCCTGACGCATTTGTTCAACATCTGAAAGGGCCAGTTTAATGGTCTCAACCAAAGCAGAAACTTCACTACTTTCAAATAGATGATCAGGAGCGATATAGAGTCTATTGTGCACTGTCTGATTAAATCCAAGAATCAAGAGATTATGCTCAAAGGCCTGACGCACCGCCTGCAACAACTCATTGCTGTGGTTTATATCCAAGTAAATATCCGACAGTTGATACAGCTCCTGAATCTTCTGTGGACTAGCGTTCTGATAAAGGACCACATTAGGATAGCGAAGCATGTCTAAGAGCTTAGAAGACATCTCTGTCACCGCTGCGATACGGAAAGTAACATCAGGCAAGGCTTCTACGATTGCTTCTACTTGCTCAATCTGATCTGAATTAGTCAAGATTAAGGCATCTCGTCTTAGGAAATTATCGCGTTTAAACTGGTAATGGTAACCCAAGTGCACAAACTGATCATGGTATTTCTCATCAGTCAACTCTAAAGCGCGCTCATAAGTCGCCTTGTTGGGAATAATGATTTTCTTAGTACGCACATCATCATTTTCCAAAATCAACTGCATATTGCCTGGAATAGCATCATAAAGAGGTTCCTGCCAAACCAGGATATCTGAGCCAGATTTATCTGGATGATGGAAGGAAACCAAGAAAGAAGTCGCTAGAGTATTAAAGATAAGCTGACTTGTATCTATTTCCAAATCTTGCAAAAAGAAGGTGATAAATTCAACCTTAGTTGCAAAGTAACGCATGGACTGACCAGGTAAGGTCAATAATATATCACCCGTCACATGGTTTTCAAGTAAAACTTCCTGACCATTGACATCTTGGTAAACCGTCATCACCGGCTCACTATCTGCGCTAAAGGTTGTTGTAGCAAAGCAAGCTCCGAAGCGATTGTAATGGTCAACCTGACGAACTCGACCTTCCAGGTCTTTCCAATCTACCTGCCTAACCAAACGCGCCTGCATTCCATCAGCATAATGAATAAGAGCTCTCTCCTGCGTCATATCTTCAATACGAGCAGACTGATTATTGCCTGAAATTTCCCAAAAAGCTGGAACAGGGACTTGGTTGAAATAGAGAGGTTTTCCCTTTTCATAGCCTAGATAATAGGTAAAAGGAGAAACCAGACCATCAGGCAGAAAACCATCTGCATCGATGACCACTCCAAGTTGAGAAAGACCAGTAGCGACTAGACTTTCATGTAAATCTCGACTTTCCTGACTATAACGATCATAAAGTTCAATCATGGAGCACCTCCTCTACTGTTTTCTTCCACTTTTCTAAAATTTCTTCGGTTAAGAAGCCTTCTGCAATCTGGTAAGAATGAGCACGCATAGCCTCCAAACGATGTTCTTGATACAATTGACAAATCTTAGCTGCATAAGCTTTCTTGATCTGGTCTTCCACATGGTCAGATGAACTTGGAATCAGATAACCATTTTGCCCATCTTCTATAAAGGTCTGATTACCATAAGGCACATCAAAACCAATTAGAGGAAGGCCTGAACCAATAGCTTCCATCAAGGTCAAACCAAAGCCTTCGCTGGTTGAAGCCGTCAAGTAGACCTCATACTGACTATAAATCTGCGAAAGTTCCGCATGCCCCTTGAGTTGAATATAGTCCTCTGCCTTATGACTAGCAATAATTTCTCTAAGAAGAGAATCTTCTCCGCCGCTACCATAAATATCAAAGGTTAATTCAGGAATTTCCTTACGAGCTTCAATAACTGCCTTGACCAACCAATCAATGTGTTTTTCTTTGGCAAGACGTGAAGCAGTAATCAATGAAAAAGGCTTACGTCCTTGACTTGACTCGGTCAAGGAATCAATACTTCCTACAGGAATGGTAATAACCTTTGGTTGGTGCTGGGTGTATTTGGCAAATTGCTCTTGCAACACTTCCTTTTGTCTATCAGTTGATACGATAAAGAAGTCAACCTTATCTGCATTGGTAAACTGATAGTCGTAGTAATTATTCCAAAGGATATAGTCATCGTCTGTAGCACTTTCACTATAATGCTCCGCATGAACAACTACCGCTAGATGTGCTGTCTGTGCTTCCTCAAACACAACCTGTCCAATACCTGTCTCTCTATCCAGAATGACCAAATCAGACTTGTTCAAATTCAAGGATTTCATAAAAGCACGAACGAAAGCTGGCTTCCCATAGAAAATCTTATCCTTGAAACGGTAAACTTCTTCCTTTCCTTGATTCATCAAGATATCATAGACTGGAGTCCCGTCTTCATTGTAAAAAGTTCGTTGGTATAAGACTGCAACATTGTCCTTGGGAGCAAAATACTCGCTACAATAACGCGTATAAGAAAAGTAATCCTTACGAATCAGTTTGCCTTTAAAGACATACTCGGCGTGTTGAACCAAGTCCTTGTTCTCATCAACCAAATAACAGGTTACAAACTTATCTTGGTCAGAAAAGAAGACTCGCAAAGTCTTGCCATTCTTTTCCCTACGACTTTCCACACCGCCGAAAATAGCCAGGACATCAGCAACCGTCACACTAGTCGGTGCAATCTTGATATCTGTAAAGTGATTATAAAGCCAGATCACTTGATCATCATCAAAACCAATATTGGCTGTCAGATGCTGAATATTATCAGCTAAAATCATATCTGTAAAGATAAATTTAGAGGGTAAATTCAAACTTCGAAAAATACCGGCACGATAGGCTTGAGCGTATTCTACACCGCTACTGGCCCAACCAATTCCTAAATTTATATTGTAAATTGTCATATTTTCTCCTCTTATGGAAAATGAGTTACAATTTCACCTTTTGGAGTGACCTCAACCAGCCCCATCAGGAGATTTCGTACCATATCAGCACGAATTTGCTCTTTCATCGTTTCAAAGCCCGCATAGGCTTCTTGATAATATTCTACAATTGGGTTTTTCTGTGCAGCAGATTGGCCACCAATAGCCATAGATAACTGTTGTAGATAGTCTACCTGCTCTACCCAGTTATCATCGATAGCTTTGAGTAGAGAGAGTCGTAAATACTGTTCATACAAGTCATGTTGTTCCAGTAATTCCTTCTTTTCAGAGAGTTCTCTATTCACAACTTGTCGAATAAAGGAGCGGACTTGTTTCTGATTAGATAGGTCTAGATTATCAGGAATTTCCTTTACATGGAAACTGATATTGGTAACAATAAAGTGAAACAGTAATTCACGACTGGCATAGTGTTCAGACGCTACCTCTTCTGTATATCTCTCAATGATATCCACAACGACATCTTCTAAGTCACGAGAACCATCTATTAAACGATTACGCTCCTTGTAAACCATATCACGTTGGATATTCATACTCTCAGCGTACTCTAAGGTCTGACGACGGGCAGTTCGACCAGCGCTATCACTGGCATGTTGAGCCCTTTCAACCAGATTACGATACTTACGACCTTTGAGAATTTCTGGTTGCGTCATATCTTGAACTTGATAATCTTTATACTTCTTATGAACCCAAGATGGAGCAAATTTCTTGATAACATCATCTTCCAGTGATACAAAAAACTTACTCATACCTGGATCTCCTTGACGACCAGAGCGGCCACGGATTTGAAGGTCGATCCGCTGACTTTCCATCCGCTCTGTTCCAATGACAATCAAGCCACCAAGTTCAGCGACTCCCTTACCAAGTTTGATATCGGTACCGCGTCCTGCCATAGATGTTGCAACTGTTACGGCCCCCATCTGGCCTGATTCTGCGATAATTTGGGCCTCACGCGCAGCATTATTAGCATTGAGGACATTATGAGCTATTCCCTCACGAAGCAAGAGCGATGAATAAAGCTGAGACATTTCAACTGAACCTACAAAAACCAGTAAGGGATTCCCCTTAGCATGATACTCTTTGATGTATTCCAAAGACGCATAAACTTTCTCTGGTAAAGTCACATAGAGATTATCGGGATAATCAATTCGTTGCTTAGGACGATTGGTTGGAATCCGAATAACGGCCATATTATAAGTCTCAAGAAATTCTTTTTCTGCTACCTTTCCTGTCCCCGTCATCCCAGATACTTTTTTAAACATCTTAAAGAGACTCTGATAGGTGATGGAAGCCATGGCTCTCGTTTCAGGAGACAACTTCACATGTTCTTTGGCTTCAATGGCCTGATGAAGACCTCCCTGTAGTTTGGTCATTTCCATTAAACGGCCAGTCCCCTTATCCACCAATACCATCTCATTTCCACGAATGATATAGTCCTTGTCTTTAGTATAAAGTTTATGGGCTCGAATCGCATAAACTAAATGACGAGCAAAGGACGCATGTTCTTCCTTATATAAGTTGTCAATTCCTAGGAAACTTTCAGCAGACTTGGCCCCCTTAGTAGTAAGCCAGACCTCCTCCTTCTCCTCTTTGAAAATATAATCTTCTCCCTCGACCAGCGTTGTCACCAGTGTATCAATGATCCCATAGTAATTAGACTGAACACGGGGAGAACCCGCAATAATCAAAGGAGTTTGTGCACTATCAAGCAAGATATCATCAATTTCATCAATGATGACATAGTTAAAAGGTCGCAAAAACTTACCTTCTTCATTCGAAGCCAGATTATCATTTAGGTAATCAAAACCTAAATTACTATTGGTTGTGTAAATGATATCCAAAGCATAAATAAGCTTCTTTTCTTTAGCTTTCATTTCCTTCTTTGAATCCCCTGTAAATGGCACCCCAATGGTCAAGCCTAGGAAACGATAAACTTGTCCCATTTCCTCTGCATCACGTTTTGATAAATACTCATTTGGCGTAACAACCATCACACCTTCTCCTGAAAGAGCGTTCAAATAGACCGGCATGGTGGCTGTTAGGGTTTTCCCTTCACCAGTGTTCATCTCAGCAACATTTCCGTAGTGCATGATAATAGCTCCCATGACCTGAACATCATAGGGGAACATCCCTAAAATCCGTTTGTCCGCTTCACGCACCACAGCAAAAGCTTCTACTAAAAAGTCATCTAGACTTTCTCCTTTGGAAAGACGCTGACGAAACTCCACTGTTTTAGCGACTAATTCTTGATCCGAAAGAGAGGACATCTTGTCTTTTAAGCTATTAATCCTCTTTAAAATCTTTTTCACTTTCCTAAGCTGGAAATCTTGACCTAAACGTCTAAACACTTCTGATCTCCTTGATAGAAAAATGATAAAAAGTTATGGATTCAAAACCAGCACTTAAAAGAGAAACTTGATAAGTATAACTATCTTCTGGATAAGTAAATATGAAATCTTTCACTTTTTCTACCTTTTCTTCTAAAATATCACCATAGCGGTCAAAAAAAGTTATCTTGGTATAAACTCCATTTTCAGGCTGACAATCAAAAACTAGTGATAGTTGATACTCCTGATTTCTTTTTAGTAAGGGAAGCTGGGGCTGAGTCCGTGCAGCCTGGTAATTGACACTAGAAAACCAAGTCTTGAGAATTTCACCAGATGGCAATAGAGGATTATACAGACGGACACTTTTATCAGGGTAATAAGATACAGTTGACCCGTACATATAAGTCCCGCCAACTTCTCCCCAATGAATAGACTGTCTCTGTGTGATAATCATTCTTTCTCCCTTCCAAAATCACTTGCTAGTACCATTCGATAAAAGTGAAGAAACCAAGCAATATTGGTATCTGTATCATCATTGTGTCGTCCAGCAGTTCCTTTAGATAAAATCTTGGCACCTGTATTACATAAATAAGTAACTAGATTCTCATAAGCCTGAGGATCCATTTCTTCATCTTTCATATAGGACAAACCAAAGGTTGTCTTTGAAAAATTTGCTTGTTTAAATATTTTCCAAAAACGCTGATCCAACTCCGTCATATCTTGCGAACTTCTCCCACCTGTATGGTGAATTAAACAATCAAAAGCCAAGTTAGAGACACCCGGTGCGTCCAAACGTCCACGGCTAGCTATGGTTCCTAAATTAGCCAAGGGCTTACCGACTATGATGGCATGAGGTTCAAAAGAAGCACCATAATAGAGAGCCGGAAACGTTCCCATAGAAAGACCTGATAAAATCAAATCATTGCGATCAAAGCCTAAATAATCAAGATAGTGAGCAATCGTCTCTTTGACCTTTCCCTCTAGCTCATCTGTTCCTAGATAAAAAGCTCCCCCTTCTAAACGTGGATCAGAAAATAAAATGAAGGGACATCCTAGGGTTTTCATCATAAAGTAGCCCTCGAATCCTTCTGCAGGTCGATAACCTGAAAAATAGACAGCTAAAGGAGGCTTAAAATCACCTGGATGGAAGAAATAGTTTATTTCATCACGTTTGGAATCATGTAGGATATTCCCACCAAGCACAAACTTACCAAATTGTTTTCGACTCCAACGTTGGTGAAGATTACCTAGTTTGATAGTTCCACGACCTCTTGCTTCAACAGATAAAAATATCAAAAAATTAGTATCTATACTATCTATAACGATAGCTTTTTCCAAATCTGCTTCAGTATAAACTTCTTCTTCAAAAAAATGGTCTATATTCCCTTCAATTATCTTTCGGACTATAAACCTAAACTCACAATTCCCCTGTTTTTCATACTCTAGCCATAATTCTATAGGCAAATTTTTATAAACCATAAAATTATGAGACCAACAGGCCAATTGATGAAAGTTCGTTCCAAAATCACCTTCTATCATTACATGCTCCAATCCTTGATAAGATATAGAGCCTTCAAAAGAAGAATGAATTTGAATATTTGACGGAAATAATTTATCCCCATATCCCCCACTAAAAAGAGAAGTGGATAGGTCCTGCAATAAAGCCTGCGGATCCGAAAAATCTACGGGCTGTGCACATTGTTTTTTTAATATATCTAAAAGAAGGGGATCTGTCGTCTTAAAATCCTGATTATAAAAAAGACCATGAGGTTCGAAAAAATTGGTAAACTCAAGGACATCTGTTAAAGAGTTCCCATCTTCAATCAAAACAGCTTGAAAACGACTGATAGTATCTATCTCGATCATCTTGCGCAATGCCTTAGAAGACCGAGGACAAACAAAATACCAGTCCATATTTTCTGGGATTTCATATTGATGAGACCAGTTATCAAGTCCTATTTGTAAAATTTTAAGACCTTTTGACATGTCGAGCCCCCTCTATCCATTTCTCTAATTTTTCAAGAAATTGTTGTCCTGTGTGCTCCTTAATCTTATCAATCGAATAAATCAAGGACTCATTCCACTCTTTCAACCTATCTGTGTAATAATGTGCAGCCTTAGAAAATTCTGTCACATCTGTCAGCAAATAACCATTTTTTAAATGTTCAACATAGACGGTTTCAACTAGATTGATTTGAGGAATTCCTGCACTAATACCAGCTATCTGTGTGTAGAGATGAGGCTGTCTATTTAAATCCACAATCAAACGGACAAATTCTAGTGTTTTTATCAAATCTAACTCATCATTCAAATTGACAAACTGTATGCGTAAGTCCTTGTGTTGATTTTCTTCCAGAGGATTTTCTGCATCACCATAATCAAGTGCCTTTCCCAGACTTTCGAATTGAATGTTTTCTTGGATGAAAGACTCAACAATCCTTTCAACCTCATTCATTTGCTCCTGACTAGCAGCAAAGGCTCCAAAAATCACCTCAGTATCTTTATTTTCAGCGACAAAGGCCAAGACTTGAAGTAGAGCTTGATTATCAATTCCCTGCTCAAAATCCAGTTGATAATATATGATGGATTCTTTCTTAGTTTGACTTCTCCCCAATCGTAATCGGGTGTCAAATGATGATAAATGATAAAATTGATGCATTCGTTCAGGATACAACTCCTGCAACAATCGTAAACTATCCTCTCTATCCACCAAAATCAAATCTGATTTTTCAAAAGTTGAATCTAAATCTCTAAAGGTGTCTTGAGGATTACGCCCAATGAAAAGACTCAACAGTTTAGGATTGGCACTAGGTAAACGGTCTAATACTAGCTGGTCATGGTGAGGATGAGAAGGAAGCATAAAAATATCCTGATCCTTCACATATTTTTGCAGATAATTCTCAAAAAATTCTGTCACCAAATCTCCCATGTCTTGATAGATGAGCGCTTTAAAGCGATAACCAAAAATTGGATTGACTTCTACCCGCCCGCCTTCTTTTAAACGCTCTCTAAATTGCCACACTCCCTTGGGATTCAAATATTCTTGATAGGCCGCTTGCCCATCTTCAAAAAAGATAACGCTCGATACAAATCCACGATCATCCATGATATAGTGCATATGTATTTGACCATTCGGTTCAAAATACTGTATATCACTGATGAAACCTTCAACCCCATGTTCAACCTTAGCAAATTTCTTCCCATTTTTTTGAACGATAATCGTAAAGGGACTATAAATAAATTCACAGTCATTATCCCACTCAATATCTCGAATGCTTAAAACTTGGGTATGGGGATTATGAAAATCTTGCATAACATCAAAAACGGAATAAGTATCCGTTTCTAACACCCCATGTCTATGTAAAAAATAACGTAGATGAGGCTGGTAAGCTAATACTAATAGTCGAGAATCTATATCTTGCCTTTGCAGGAGTCGAATCTGATGAAAGGTATCATCAAACTCTAGACGAAAATGAGAAAAGTACCATGGAGTGATAGTTGCATGCCATGTTCTTTCTGAACCATACCAAGCTGGAATAAAATAATACATAAAAGTCTCCTAAATCAAGGGTTTATAGGTTTCATTTAACCTTAAAGCCTTGAACTCGTCTCTAATCGTAAAAATCATGCCCCCAAACATCAAGAACAAGCCTGGAATCATTGCCAATCGTAATAACTTTTCATTATACAAAACAAAAAGCATGGGACCACCTGCCATAATCACATTAAAGAGACCACCTATGACTGAGAAACGAAGGACCAATCGATTAATAAATCGACTAGTGTCCTCGCCTGGATAAATTCCATAAATGTATTCTCCAGATTTTTTCATGCGATCTGCAATCTCTTCACCATTCATTGTCACAAATGCAAAAATGATACTAAATAAAAATAAGACCGAAATATAAACATAGACCCACAAAGGTTTTCCAATCATAAATTCCTTAGATAATCTCGTCAGTCCTGAAGCGTCGGGGAAAAGAAAGCCTAATAAGATGAATAGATAAGTTGGTACACTAAGAAAACTCATCACATACATATAAGGCATTCCACCTGCAGGATTCAACATGATTTCGAGATAAGAATAGCGTTTAAAACGATTGTGAAGTCCTATCTTATTGACTGGCACTAGATAACGCGCACGATACATAATGGAAAGCAAGTAAGAAAATATAACGGTCATAAAAATAAGCAAGACAACAATCCCTGTTGGGATATGAACCAGTTTAAAAGTTTCAATAACATCCTGGGGAATATTGATGATAATACTAGATAAGAGAATGACAATGGATCCCCCTACCCCCATACTGGCATTCAAATCTGACAACCACACCAGAAAAAAGGTCCCCGCTATTAGTAATAAGGTATTTATAAGTATAACCAAGACCGAAGAATAGGATGCTTGTATCGGTAAACTTAGAGAAATTGCCAAAGATTGAATAACAGCAATCAGCAAGGTCAGATACATTTTTCGACGATCTTGAATTTCAATCGCTGTAGAATTCAAGCCTAACTTTTTCGAAAAAGAAAACATCTGCCATAAAATCATCGCGGACATCCAAGGTGATAATCCTATAGAAAAAAGCGACAAACTTCTTAGATTCCCACCTGTAAGGGCGGCTGAGAAGGCTAGATAGGCTGTTGAACCTCCTAAAAAATCTTTACTATTTAGGTCAACAAAAGGTAATGTTAGTCTGCTTCCTACAATATAAATAAGAATAAAAAAAATCGTCATAAATCCTTTTTTTAATACAACAGATGAAAAAAAGTTTTTCAAAACTTATCCTCTCAATCTCCTAATTCTTTGTTTTTGTAAAATTCATTTTATATTCTGATACTTTTAAAAATACTATTTAATATTTTTATCTTGTTTATTTCAGTATTAAAAAATAACAGTTTATGATAATCAAAAAAGCCATGCATCTTTTACATAGAAAATGTTCTCAAATCGATGAAGAACTCTGTTCTAATAGCATATATAAAGAATATATTTTTACAGAAATACTATTGCTATTATAACAAAAAAAGCAGAAAAAATCTGCTTATAACTCCCTAAGGTACTAATGAAAGAATACTACGTTAGTGAATAAAATAGATTATTTTTTATTCACTATTAGCTCATTGAACACCCTTGATTTTTAATTATTATCTATAAGGTCTAATATTTCTGTATATCTCCTAAAAATTTCTGTATCCTGTAATCCTTCTTCTTTAGCCTGTTCATATCTCCATCTCAAACACCCTAAAACATTATCCTTTTCCTCCGCATAATTCCAGCCCTTTATAGTATAAATTGCTAATCTTTCTAACAAGCATTCTAAAACATCGGTTAACAGCTTTTCATTTATACTACTTCCAATACTCTCTATCCCTTCCCTATGGAAATAGATTTCTTTATGAATATAAACAATTTTTTCTGATTTAAAAAATAATTTATAATTTGTTCGGGAATCTTCTATCACCTTTCCTTTAGGAAATCGAATATTCGTAAACAACTTCTTGTGGAATAATTTTCCCCAACTGGTTACATATACATAACCATCTAATTCTAATGATGGGAGTTTTAATACAAGTTCCTCTCCTTTATATGTTCTCTCATAGTACTCATCCCAAATATGAACATGATACAATCTGTCACTCTCATTATAGATTGTAAAGTGTGCCACAACAGTATCTGCACTATGTCTAATAGCTGCTCGATGTAAATCTTCCACATAGGTTAAACTTAACCAATCATCCGAATCTACAAAGGTTAGATACTTTCCATTTGATTTTTCAATTCCATAATTTCGTGCATCAGATAAGCCTCCGTTTTCCTTTTCAAAATAGTGAAATCTGCTATCTCTAGCAACATATTCTTGACAGATCTCTCCAGATGAATCTGGCGAACCATCATTTATTAATAGAACTTCGATATTTGAATAGGTTTGATTTTCAATACTATCCAAGCACATTCGAAGATACTTTTCAACATTATAGATGGGAACGATAATACTGATTAAATCTTTTTTTTGCTCTAGTAAAAAGGGGTACTCTTTGCGTTTTTCTAACTCTAACTTTTCACGTACTTTATCTGCTTCCTCTAAAAATTGATGTTCTTCCAACTGTCCCAACATTCTCTGTAAGACATAGTCATACATGTTAAGGGAATGCTGAATATCTATCCCTTCTAAATCCTTTGTTTCTCTTATCCGTTCTTCAAGCGCATCTATATAATCTAAATGCTTGAGAGAAAAAACACTTGACAAGCCTGAAGGATTCATACGATAAACATAGGAAGCACTATTAAACAAATAAATTTTATCAGCTTTCAGATAGAGTTTCCAAATTAAAAATTGATCCTCAGCATATTTTCCATATGGAAAACGAAGCTCATCGAACAAATTTCGATTAAATAGTTTTCCCCAAGCAGTAGAAAAAGTCAAAAATGGAACATCCAGCATAGAATCTAATACTTGAATCGCTTGTGCTGATGTGAAAGAAATCAAAGATTCACTCTTAAAATGATCATTGTAAAAATAGAAATCAGAGCCATCAAAGCGGCAATAACCGCCAATTAAGATATCAGAATCACTAAGGAGGCTCGCTTGATATAATTTTTCTAGGTAGTTTTCAAAGAGAAAATCATCTGCATCTAGAAAGGTAATATAGGCTCCCTGCGCCCTATCCAGTCCATAGTTTCTCGCATCAGATAAGCCTCCATTTTCCTTTTCAAAATATCGGAAACGACTATCATGTTCTGCATAAGTTTGACAGATGGTTGCTGAACTATCTGTCGATCCATCATTCACCATCAAAACTTCAAAATCCTTAAAGGTTTGCGACAATACACTATCCAAACATGATTTCAGATAGTTCTCTGCATTATAGATTGGTACAATGATTGATATCATTTCTGTTTTCAATAGATGCCTCACTTTCGTACTATTTCTCTTTAAAATTCTCAATACTTGTCTACGTACTTTTATTCTTATTTATCTAAATTTAGCAACCACAATTGGTTCTCTATTTTTTTATAGGTGACCGTATCAGACATATCCCATACTGTTCCCATATTATACTTCATCCACTGCAATAACCCGATGTGATGCTTTCTAGCTTCCGTTAAATCAATTCCTACCAAAGCAAGATTTAGTAAACGATTCTCTGAAACTTTCAAGCTTTGACAAATAGGTTCCTCCCCTGGTGCTTTAGAAGCACTATCTCCACGGTCACGATAACAATATGGGGCTTTATGAAGATAGATAATACGTTCAGAAATCAAAAATAATTTATACATTAAATCAAAATCTTCTGCCCAAGATATGTCTTCGGAAAAACAAAGGCGGTCAAACAGAGATTTTTTAAATAATTTACTCCAAGAGCTCCCCCAAGCTATATCTGTACCAAAGGTTGAGAACATATAGTTGAAAAAAGTATCATTGGGTTGAAATACAAGAGGTTCATTTGTTTCAGCGACATGAAATAAAAACATTGCATCCTCTTCACGAAACGTGTAATAATTTGTAACCACGATATCCGCCTCTTGCTCTTTTATTGTTTTGTATAAAATCTCTAAATAATTTGGTTCAATCCAATCATCCGAATCAATAAATGTAATGTACTCACCCCTCGAATGTTTGATTCCAAAATTACGAGCTGAAGAAACTCCACCGTTTTCTTTTTCAAAATAACGAATTCTGTCGTCTTTTTCCACATACTCTTGACAAATATGAGCTGAAGCATCAGTAGAGCCATCATTTATTAAAAGCAATTCAAAATAAGGAAAAGATTGTTCTATTATACTATCTAAGCATTTTCTGAGATAGGATTCCACATTATAAATAGGAATAATGATGCTGATTGTTTCTAACATTACACTTCCTTTGCTTCCTTAACTCTTGTTAGAAGAGATAAGTTGTAAATTTTCCTTAATATGACGATATGTTTCTGTATCTTCCATGCCCCATACCATTCTCATATTGTATTCAGTAATTTCTAAAAATGTTCTATAGCGATCAAAATGCTTCGTCACATCATATCCCATAATAGCTAAAAGAGCTAGGCGCTCTGCTACATGATTTAACTGCGCTGTGACAAGTGGATATATTTTACTCTTTGATATTCCAGAGTCATTTTCTCTATAAGTATAAGTATCTTTATGAACATATACAATCTTATCTACTTGAGTATACATTTTATAGATTAATGCAACATCCTCACCTATCACACCTTTGGGAAAGCGTAAAAATGAAAATACACTTTTCTTATATAAGCTACCCCAGATGGTAGAAAAAGATAAATCATTTCTTTCAAGATATGATAAATCATCAATCAATTCTTCTGAAGTATAAGTTTTTTCATAATATTCTCCAAATGTATGAAGATAGAAAGTCGCAGTGGAGGTTTGATAATTAGCATAGTTTGCGATAGAGATGTCTGCATCATTGTTTACTAATGCATTATAAAGAATAGTCAGATGTGATGTGTCTAAAAAATCATCTGAATCAACAAAGGTAAGATATTCTCCTTGCGCCTGTTCAATTCCATAATTTCGAGCATCCGAAAGACCTCCATTTTCTTTTTCAAAATAACGAATACGTGCATCTTTTTTGGCGTATTCTTGACAAATTAGGCCTGAGCTATCTGTCGAACCATCATTTACAAGAATAACTTCATAATTGCTAAAGGTCTGCTCTAGAATGCTATCTAAGCATTGTTTGAGATACTCTTCGACATTGTAAACCGGCACGATAACACTGATTAATTGATTTTCCATCACTCACTCTCTTTTATTTTCTAAAAATAGGTAGTCCCCATTCTCAGCATGTTCCAATTTTTCGCGCACCATTGCTTCTTCTTGGACAAATTCTGTTCCCTCTAACATGGATAAATTTCTCTTTAAAGCAAATTTATACTGATTAAAGGCTAACTCCATCGGATATTCTAGCTCAGGCATCTCTAGCAAGGTTTCAATACGCTCCTCAATCGCTTCTATAAAATCTAAATGAGATAAGTTGTAGTTCTGAGTCAGTCCTTTAAAATTGATTCTGTAGGCATAAATATCTGAATCATACCGAGTCATCTTTTCACTTGCTAGATAGAGTTTCCACATAATGAACTGGTCTTCTGCATATTTCCCCTTAGGAAAGCGAATTTCATCAAATAAATGCTTTTTGAATAATTTTCCCCAAACTGCAGAATAGCGAAGGAGGGTATAATCCTCCATGCTATCCATACCTTGTATAGCATCTCTCGCACTGAGCGGAAACAGTAGTTCGTCTTCTTTTGGTTTTGGATAAAAATAAAACATACCTTCTTCAAAACGGCAAAATGATCCTACGACAATATCTGCTTCAGTTAGTTGACTTGCATAATACAGATTTTCAATACTCTTCTCAAACATAAAGTCATCTGGATCACAGAAAAAGATATAATCACCCGTCGCAATATCTAAACCTGCATTTCGGGCGTCCGACTGTCCACCATTTTCCTTATCAAGATAAATAAAACGAGAGTCATCTTCTGTAATTTTTTTTGCAATAGTGATACTATCATCAAGACTACCATCGTTGACAATGATAACCTCTATATTCGTATATGTCTGTAGCAAAATATTTTTAATACAATGTTCAATGTATTCCTCTACATTATATACAGGAATAATAACCGAAATCAATGGAACATCCATATATTTATACCTCTCTACTTAGTCAAATCTACAACAATTTGATTGTTATAGTTTTCATCCTCTATAAATTCAATCCCTTGGTCAAAATTAAATTCCGCTGTATGCTTATGTTTTAACTGTACCTTCGTCTCTGCTCCCATTTGCATCCATTCATACTCTGAATCAATATGGCCAAGGTCTAAGGCACGATACCCTAATCTAGACAATCGATAAGCCAATATTTTGGCTGTTGGACCAAGCATCAGTAAAATTAGTCGTCCCTCCGCATGATCTAAAATGGCTTGTTGAATAACATCCACCTTTGAAAAAGCATGGTGAGAAGGGCAAATAATACGTTTTATAGAGCGAACATTGTTAAATAAATCATTACCAACTCCTGCTCGTGTAGTCGCTCCCTCTACAATAAGTATATCCTCATCTGCAAATAAGGCCTTGATTTTTTCAAATTGGGTAGTAGCTTGACTCTTATCTTTGTTATCAATATAACATCTTGAAATCCAGGTTGACCCATATTTCTTAGCCTGACAAATCTCTTGGAAAAACCTTCCATGATAATCTAACTCATTTTTCCAAAAATTTTCTGAATCGTTATTTTGGAGAAAATTTCCCTTAAAAATTTCAAAAATTTCTGGTAAGCACACAAGCACATTATCTTCCTTATCTGCATTTATCAAAATTTCTCTCATTTCTTGAGCTAAGTCTTCCTGATACTCCTGATATGCGATACTATTGCCGTTTATCAAGCTAAACTCACCATCTCCAAATCGAACCAAGGATTTATCCGTTGCTATAAGCTCATCCAAGGTCTCATCAATCGACATGACTGTAATATCAAACAATTCTTCCTGTTTAAAAGCCTGACTAAATCTCTCTGCCCCAATTTCAGAAAATAGGCGAATAGCATCCTCCAGCTTTTCAATTTCTTTTCTCAGAAATAAATACTGAGGGACCTTTCCCTTATGCGTAGCATAGAAAGAAAAAATAGGTTTATTCAGCTCTTCCATGCTTCTTAAAATGGTTTCGTCTACTTCTCCATAATTGATATTCAGATAAGCATCTATACCCTTAAATAGTTCCTCCAAGGTAGCTGTGGTGCACTCTGGATGCAGATAAATATTATCAAACTGTCCCAATGAATTTAAATATGGACCTACAGCAGTATAAGCCGCGATATGAAAGCGATGTTCTGGAAATGTTGTTGCTAAATGTTCAATGCCTTCAAAGCTCTCTGTTGTTGTAAAAGTAAAGAAATCGAGACCTTGTTTCTTATCCTTTACAAAACTAAAATCATCCAGATGATGGGCTAGCAACTGTTGAAAATCAAGATGATAGAAATCCCACCACTTTTCGCGAAATCTATAGGAGACTGAACTATTCCACGGCTTTCTATTTGTTGTATAGTGAATAACAATCGGATCATATTCTAGATTAAAATGTTCCTGCCAATTATTATAAAAAGCAACCAAATCATACCCTACTTGAACATTGTAACGCTTAGCTAATTCTAAACAATTATCTTGAAACAACTGATTAAAAATCGACTGAGAATTCTTAAAATCTTCTAACTCTAATTGTTCATTTTTCTTATTTGAACAAATCTCTAGACATTGTTCCGAAATGCTTAATTCTCTCCATTTAGCAATATCTATAAGCAAAACACCAGTATTATAACTTCCATCTATATCTCTTACAGCAGCAACTGGAAACCCACTTAAATCTATTGAAAAAATAGACTTTAAATCACCATTTATGACAGTATCACTATCGATATAGAGAACCTTCTCTCTATCCACTAAATCTGCTATAAAATACTTGACATAAGCAATTAGACTGCTATGGTTTGAAATTCCTAATTTACAAGATATTTTTTCCGTATCAAACGGAATACTGTAGACAGCTCCTCCTAAAATTTTTGCGACACGTCTAACTTTTCTAAACCAGTCTGTCATAATTCCTTGATTAATAATATAAAAATCAACGGATTTATTATGATACATGATAGATTTCATGGTCACAGTCAATTGTTCTGTGTAGGCTTGATCAGCAATCAAAACGATTGCAATTCTATCTGATGTCATTTCTCCTCCGAAATTCCATGATTAATACTATTCTGCACTCAAGTCTACAACAACTTGACTCAAATATGCTTCATCATCTGATAATTCTATTTCTGTATCTAGATTAAATTCTGCAGTATGTTTATTGTGTAATAAAACTTTATTTTCAGCTCCCATCTGCATCCACTCATACTCAGAATCGACATGTCCGATATCAATGGCCTGCATACCCTTGATAGCAAGTTGATAGGCTAAAACCTTAGCTGTAGGACCAAGCATTAACAAAACCAAACGTCCATCAGCATGGTTTATTATTGCTTCCATTATCTCATTTTTCTTATCATAAGCATGGCGAGATGGGCAAATAATTCGCTTGATACTCTTGGCGCCATCAAATAAATCATTTCCTACCCCAGATCTAGAAGTATATCCTTCTACGATAAGGATATCTCTTCCTTCCCATAGTTTTTTCAACTTTTCAAACTGAGATTTTGCTTTTGATTTATCTAAAAAATCAATATAAGGTCTGGAAATAAAAGTTGAGCCGTACCAAGTATTTTTACAATAATCTAGATAAAATTCCTCATAATCCTCTAGATATTGTCTCCAAAAAGCTAGAGCATCTGGAACAAAAGAGAAACGATTTTTCAATCCTTCTTGTAAACCAATAATTAATGTAGGACTACTTTCTTGATTAAAAATAAATTTCAATTCTTCTGCAAGTTTAGGGTCATATTTCTGATAATTAATAGATTGACCTAGCATGATTGCAGCCTCGCCATCACCAAATCGAGCGATTGAAGATTGATGCTCCAGAATATAATCAAGCGTTTCATCTATGGTCTGCACCTCAAAATCAAATGGTTTATTGGGCAATTGTTTTGTTTCTGCATAATTCCTTATTGCAGTTACCATAGCATCAACATTTTTTATAGAAAATAGATATTGCCCTCTTTCTCCATTTTGTGTTTTATAAAAAGCAAAACAAGGAATATTTTTTTCTAATAAGCCATTAAATATACCATCTACTTCCCCACCATAGTTAATATCCAAATATAGATCAGCTTTATCCAGTATTTTCTCAATTTGTTCTGAATCCGAAGCAGGATATAGATAGACATTTTCTTTCTCAGCTAAATCGGTTAAACGCGGCCCCATCACAGTTCTTGCCACAATACTAAAATCACATTCAGGAAGATGTTCTACCAGATATTCAATCTGTTCTAAATCCTGACTATTGGTAACTGTAAGGAGTTGCAAGCCTCGTAGTGCATGATTTTTTTTTATCCCTATTTCAAAAACTGCTTGCAATAAGAACTGTTTTGCAAAAAAACCTTGACTTAGTAAAAAGGAAAAATAACGCACTCTACTACACATTTGAAGATAGGCTTCCTCTGATAATTGTTCCACCAAAAGGTTCGCTTCTTTTAAGTTATCAACTACAAATCCCAATCCTTGCTCTACTATAAAGTCCGAGTTAGACAAGGTAGCAGGAATAATGACAGGGATACCTGCCGCTAAATAAGTACTCAATTTATAAGAAACATTCATACTGTAGTAATCTACATTTTGTTCTTCATTTTGATATGTAGTCCAAACAAGTCCAAATCCGCCCTTCGATAACTCTAAAAGCATTTCTTCATCCGTCTTCCAACCCGCAATATAAACTTGATTCGATAAAGGAAAGGGTTCTTCATTTGTAAATACTGTTAGCGGAATTGTACCTTCCCAAGTTTTTAATTCTGGGAAACGACTTAAATTTCCTGCAAAATAAATTTCTTTTTTAAATATAGGTTCATGTAAGTCCAAATCATGAGGATGATCCCACATTCTTTGAAAAATGATTTTTTTAACATTCAATCCTTGTTGAAGTAGTTTATCTTTCATAGCTTCTGATGGTAAGATGATGCTATCTGCCATGTTGTAAAGATTGATATAATCCTGCATCAGAAATTCATTTGCTTTAAACATCAGAGGAATCACATCATGAACAAATACTATGATTTTCACATTGAGAAGTTTCAACTTACTTAAAAATTCTCTTTCAAACTCTAGACCATTCCAAGTAGGTGTTTGAAAAATGACCACATCTCCCATTGAAACACTTGCTAGAATCCCGTCTAATCTTCTACTTCTCTCTTCTACAGTTTCAGCTGATGCATGGTAAAAATAAATCCCTAACTCTCTAAATCCTAGTTGACTAGCTATCTTTTGAACAGCATTTTGAGCAATGGTTGCTGTACTTTCTCGAGCCATCCCATACAGATTGGTAATATGTAGCTTCATTTATCTCCACTTTCTATCATATCTTTTTTCCTAGTTCGTGATTTCAAACAATCCTCTCAACATCTACAAAAACTTTTTCTTGACCTACAGACTGATATATTATCCTTCTAATAGAAATAGTACCTCTTGCAACCATCTTGCAGTTTGAGTAAATTCCAATTCCTCGAATTTTATCTTGTCAACTAAATAGCGAAGATACACAATACAGTCATCTACATACGAACTAACTTCTAACTTTCTAGCAGTTAGAAATGCAATAAAATTCAATCGTTGTTGAATATCACTCCTAATTTTTTCTAATTCAAAATGTTTGTATTCATCACTACTAGTTCGATAAATGTAATTATCTTTGTTTACATATACAATTTTATCAGAAATTAGATATAATTTATACCAAAATTCCATATCTTCTCCTAAAGTTGTTTCTTCATTGAAACGAATAGTTTCCACTCTTACACTCTTAACCAATTTCCCCCAGGTAGAGCTATAAGAATGATCAAAAGAAGACAATGCTTGCAAATTATCAATCAATTCTTGACCTGTAAATGTCTTTTTATCATATCCTCTTTGAAAAATATGAAAGTAGAAACAATTATCTTTTATATTGAATTTTTTATATGTCGAGACAGCTATATCTGCTCCTTCTTCTAAAAGAGTCGTATATAAAACTTCTAAATAATCAGAATCTACCCAATCATCCGAATCAATAAAAGTAATATACTCTCCTTTAGAATGCTCAATTCCCAG
Organism: Streptococcus sp. HMSC063B03; assembly: GCF_001836965.1. Lineage (GTDB taxonomy): Bacteria > Bacillota > Bacilli > Lactobacillales > Streptococcaceae > Streptococcus > Streptococcus pneumoniae_F. The sequence continues at coordinate 96,906 of NZ_KV831029.1, forward strand.
ATTTCTTGCAGAGGACACCCCACCATTTTCCTTTTCAAAATAACGAAAACGAGAATCTTTAGAAACATATTCTCTACAAATATCCGCTGAATGATCAGGTGAACCATCATTGATTAATAAACACTCGAAATTTTGATATGTTTGAGCAACAATACTATCCAAGCATTGTCTCAAATAATTTTCTACATTGTAAATTGGAATTACAATGCTGATTAATTCATTTTCCAACATTTTATGATTTACTTCTCCCTTCTAGCAAAAACATAACCTCATGAAGCCACCTTATTGTTTCAGATGTATCATATTCAGGTGACTCCTTTAGTCTCGCAACTTGACTTGTAATTAAAGATAAACAAGTTTTTACATATTTTGATACATTTACACCTCTAACTGCAAGAAATGCGATAAAATTCAATCGCTGTTGAATATCACTACGAATTTTTTCTAACCCAAAATGTCTGTCAACATTATCTAAACGATATATATAGCTATCTCTATTAACGAACACAACTTTGTTAGAAATAAGATATAATTTTAGCCAAAATTCCATATCTTCACCAAGGGTTGTCATTTCGTTAAAAGCGATCTTATCTAACAGACATTTGCGAACTAATTTGCCACATACATAACGATAGGAATAATCAAATGTATCTAAATCTATAAATTCATCAATTAATTCTTGATTTGTAAATACTCTTTTTTCATATCCCCTCTGAAAAGAATGAATATACCAGCAATTATCCGCCATATGAAACCTTTTATAAGTAGATACTGATATGTCTGCATTCTCATCTATAAGCGCATTGTAAAGGACTTCTAAATAGTCAGAATCCACCCAATCATCTGCATCAATAAAAGTAATGTACGTCCCCCCCCGAACATTCAATACCTAAATTTCTAGCTGATGATACTCCACCATTTTCTTTCTCAAAATATTTGAACCGAGAATCCTTCTCAAGATACTCTCTACAAATATCAGCAGAATTATCTGGAGAACCGTCATTGATTAATAAACACTCAAAATTTTGATAAGTCTGATTCTGAATACTATCTAAACACTGTCTCAAATAATTTTCAACATTATAAATTGGAACTATGATACTAATTAATTCATTCATAAGCAATTCAACTATTCTCCTAAGAATTGTCTAATAGACTCTACCATTTTCTCCGGCTCTGCCGAAGAAAATATATGACTTCGATTATTCGCATCATGGCTAGTATTTTCAAATGCAAATATTGGTTTTGATAACTGTTTAACCACTGAAAGAATATTATCTATTTCCTGATAATGATTAATATCTAAATAAAAATCTAACTTACTCAGAATTTCTTGAGATTGATATGAAGTATAATTAGGATAAAGTGATACGTTCTTAAAAACTTCTAAATTAAATACTCTCGATCCAAAATAACTATGAGCAAAAATATGAAAATGGACATTTGGAAGTTTTTCTACAAGATATTCTATATGTTCCAACTCTTGCGTATCTGTAAAGATAGCTGTATGAAATAAACTAACTGTTGCGATGTCACTAAACGATGTCGGTTTTGTATCCTTTTCTGATAAAATAGTTTGCCAATCTAAACCATTGTAAAACCACCATAATTCTCGATATCTTGTTTTTATCGAATGATTCCATGGTTTATGTTTTCCTTCAAAATGGATAATAGCCGGCTCATATGACACATCCCATTTCTGTAAAAACCAATCTGGTCTTTTTTCATAAAAAATTTCTGCATCTAGCCCAACCATAAAATCAAAATAGGGAGTTAACTCTTTCCATTTATCTTTAAATAATAAATTTAAAACCCCTTGATCTCCATATACTTCTTGGTGTTTTTCATGAGTTAAATCTAGCAATTGCTGACAAATATTTTCTGACACCCATTTGTCAACATTAACAACCATCATTCCTGCATTAAAAGAATTTACATCCCATGAGTCCCGAACAGCGAGAATATAGTTTCCATCAAAAGATATTTCAAATAACTTATCCAAGCTTTTGTGAACGATCATATCACAATCTAAGTATAAAGCCCTACTTTCTTCCACAATTTCAGGAATAAAATAGCGAAAATAGGTCATATATCTAATATGCTTATTAGGAGTAGAAAAGTGTTTTACTTTTTCTGCATCAATCCTTATATTTAAAATTTCACAGTTTATTTTCCCCAATTTCTTTTCCATGAGACAGAACCACTCTTTGGGAATATCTTCGTTAAAAATGTAAAATTTCAAATCCTTATTATGATAACAAATAGATTTAATAGTCGTTTCCAACTTGTCACGATAATTATTATCTGCTCCTAAAACGATCGCTTTTTTTATATCCATAGCTCCAAATTATCCTCTTTCTTTTACAATAAGATTCCCATCATTATAAACCACACTATTAGCCGGAATATCTTTACGCACTATGCATCCTGCACCTATAATGGTATTATCCCCAATAGTCACTCCTTTTAAAATCGTGACATTACTTCCTATCCAACAATCCCTTCCAACTCTAACTGGTGCTGTAGTCCACTGCCATTTTTCGATTTTCTCAGCTGTGTAGATATGATCATGGTCGTAAAAACGAACTCCCTCTCCCATCATAGTTCCAGAACCGATTTCAATTCTTTCCATACAGTTGAAACTACAAGAGTTATTAATAAAGACACCATCATGCAGTATTAACTTCCCTGAAGAAACATGGAAATTCTCAAAATTTCTACAAATGACATTGCTTCCCACAATTAGACTAGCTTTACTATCAATTTGAAATACATTCCAATTTCCATCTTGGATGATATTTTCTTGATGATTGGTACATACTCTGACTTCATTCAGATACTCTCTCACTCTAGAAACCAATTTATCTGGTGTACTTGATAGAAAAACTTCCTGCCCCTGATTTCCATGGACTGTATTATCAAAAGCAAAGGCAGGTTTCTCAACCTGCAAAAATCTCGATACAATAGCATTCACTTCTTGAAAATGATTGATATCTAGTAAGAAATCACACATATTCACTAGAAAGTCAATTTGCTGATCAGTTGTAACTGTCACGAGACGGACATTGTATTTTGACTCCAGTACTCCTATCTTTTCAGAAAAGTGTACAGGAGCTGCAATATGAAAACAAATATCTGGTAAGTTTTCTAAAATATATTCTAATTGTTCAATCTGATCACTTACAGTTAAAATTAGTGCATCGCCTCGCACAGTATTTTTCCTCATCTATTTAACTCTCTTATTCTATCTATCATTTCTGAAACTTGATCAATCTGATATATCTCTTGATTCGCTTCATACGATTTTGTATTTTCAAAGGCTAAAATTGGTTTATTTTGGGAAATAAATTGCTCTAATATCTCTACTTCCTTCTCACCATAGTTGATATCTAAAAGTACTTGACTCGTCTCTACCAATTCTCTATCCAATTCCTCTAAAGATACTGTTCCAGAATAGACAGTGACATTTGGATACACAACAAATCTAGAAAGATTCTCACTAACGATTACCCTTGCTGCAATCTTAAATTGCACTTCTGGTAAAGCCACTATTAGTGTTTCCAACTGCTCAATTTGATCTGAAGCTGTATAAATCAAACAAGAAAACGGAAATTTAATAGGATAAATATGCAATTTTTTAAGAGAATGTAAATGATGATTTTTTCCTAACTCTGTCCATTCCATATCATGGTAATACCACCAAACATCACGATAGGTTTGTCCAGCATGTACCTGCCAAGGCTTTCTCTCTGATAAATAATGGATGATCCCTGGATATTCTTGACCATTTGGAAAACGATAGTTTGCGAAACGTTCATGAATGACAATATGATTATTATCAAAATCTAGTTCTAGCCATTTATTTTCAAAAAGCATATTTAAAATACTTTGATCAGCCTGATCCACTTTATCATGCCATTCATTGGTTAAATCAATCAACTTTTGAGTTATATTCTCTTGCTTCCAAAGAGCATTATTAATCAAGAGAACACCTGCATTAAAGATTTCTCGACCAAAATAGGCTCTGCCTCCAAAATCTCGAATAGCAGCCAAAGGATAGTCCTGTAAATCTGTAGCAAATAAGTCATCTAGATTTTTTGTTACTACTAAATCGCAGTCTAAATAAAGAGCCTTGTCCTCTTTCACGAAATCAGCCACAAAATAGCGCAGAAAAACAGTGTAACTGATATCTGTTTTGTAACGTGAAATTTGCTCAGAAGTTACCCGACAATTGATAATTTCTGAATCAAACTTTTCCAAGCGCTTATTTAATTGTTTCAACCATTCATTAGGAAAATCACTATTAATCAGATAAAACCGAATCGAACGATTATGATAACAAATGGACTTAATAGTCGTCATGACCTGCTCGACATAGGCATAATTTGCTGCGAGGACAATGGCTTTCTTTTCCTTTTGCTCCTGTATTGATAACTGATTCAAAAGAGTTCTTTTCATTTCAAACTCTTTATACGTTGCTGTGTCAGATAAACCACTAGCCTGACCGTTCGCGAGACTGACTTCCAACATCTGACGATAAACTGTTAAGTGCTTCTCAAGTGGATAACCCATATTAGCTAGTAGTGTAATACGCTCAGACATAGCATCAACCAAGGCATGCATCCACTTTTCTGTCCAAGTTTTTGTAATACTTCCACTTCTCTGACGATATGCGTACAGACCTTTGTTTAAATAAACTACTTTATTTACAGATAAGTACATTTTTTGATTAAAATAACCATCTTCGCCGAGTTTACCTTTATCAAACCGGAGATAATCAAACAATTTCGCTTTATAGAGTTTGCCCCAAGCAGATATCAAAGCAAAACTCTTCATTTCTTGAGATTCATATAAGTTTTCAAAAATAGAAATATTGTCATATACTTTCTCATAGTAGGAATCCCCATATATATGGAAATAATATGTTTCCTCATCTTCATTGTAAGAATAATAATTTCCAACCGCAATATCAGCCTGATACTCTACTATTTTTTTATATAGAGTTTCTATATAATCTTGTTCTATCCAATCATCAGAATCAATGAAAGTTACATAGGAACCAGTCATCTTGTCCAGACCTACATTTCTTGCATCTGATAAACCACCATTCTCTTTTTCAATATAGACAATTCGATTATCTTTTTGTGCATACTCTTGACAAATTTCACCCGAATTATCTGTAGAACCATCATTGATTACAATTATCTCAAGATTTTTATAAGTTTGATTAATTAAACTATCCAAACATTTTTCTAGGTAATTTTCAACATTATAAACTGGTACAATTACCGTAATTTTTTCAGTCATGTAATCGTTCTCCTTTCCTACTATTATAACATTTTTTATGCTATTTTTCTGTCTCCCTTAACCTTTAAAACGCAAAAAAATCCCCTGGATGATTTTTCATCCAAGGGATTCTTCATAAATCGAAATAATAATACTTTCTATGTATTTTTAATCCGATTACTCTTCATCATCACGTTTACGGCGTTTTGCAAACAGACCTAAACCAGTCACAGCTGCCAAAGCTCCAAGGAGTACAGATGATTTGGAAGCTTCTGTACCTGTATTTGGTAATTCTTTTTGAGATTTACCTGTTGATTCAGAAGTATTTCCAACTTGTGAGTTCGAATGGTTTGCTGAATTTGAAACAGAAATCGAAGTACTTGTCGATGCTGAAGCTGAGGCTACTGCACTAGTAGATGCTGAAGCACTTGCTA
>NZ_KV831030.1:0-7749 GCF_001836965.1 Streptococcus sp. HMSC063B03
CATTAACTGGAACTTCGACTGTAATCACTTTTCCGTTTGGCAATTCAACCGTTACTTTAACCGGGTCTTTCTTACCTGGTGTTGTCAAGTCTGGAATGTTTTCTACATTCGTTACTTTTCCACCTTCTGGAATCTTGATGCCTTTAGTGTAATCCTCTGGTGTTAACGGAGTATTTGTTACTGGTGTTTCAATTTCCTTAACAGGTGTTACATTAACTGGAACTTCGACTGTAATCACTTTTCCATTTGGCAATTCCACAGTGACTTTAACCGGATCTTTCTTACCTGGAGTTGTCAAGTCTGGAATGTTTTCTACATTCGTGACTTTTCCACCTTCTGGAATCTTAATTCCTTTAGTATAATCCTCTGGCGTTAATGGTGTTGTTGTTACTGGTGTTTCAATTGAGACTGGAACGACTTCTACTACGTTAACAGGTACAGGTACCTCTTTAGTCGCAACTACTTTACCATCTTTCACATACTCTACCACTACTGTCGCTGGGGTTTGTACACCAGCTGTTGCTGTCGGTGGTACTGTTCCAGTTTTAACTTCTGTAACTGTTACAGTAACTCCTGATGGAAGCCCCTTCACGTTATTAGCTGCTTTTTCAGCCTGTTCTTTAATAGCTTTTTCTAGTTCTTGCTTATCACTATCTTTAAGAACTGTTACACCTTCTGGGGTTACTTTTGGTAATACTGTCACTGGGACTTTTACTGTCTCTTCACCATTTGCATACTTAACTTTAGTTGTTACTGTTACATCGGTTGCTCCAACTTTATCCTTTGTATCTGGTAAATCAGCTTCTGTTGGATCTTGTACTGTTCCACCTTGTCCTGGTGTTACTGCATCTTTTACTTTAGCTATTTCAGGTTTGTCGCCTTCAACAACGTATACTTGATCAGCATTTGAACCAACTACACTTACAGTAATTTCTGCATCTTTTGTATACTTAATGCCATCTACTGTATAGGTTACTGGGACTTTTACAGTTCCTTTGTTTGTTCCTGCTTCCGATGTAATGGTTGCAAGCACTTCTTCTGTAATCGCTCCAACTTCTACATCTTTGGCACCATCTGGTAATTTAGCTTTGAAGTCTGCTGAGTTTGCTACTTCTTCTGCTTTAGCTTTAGCTACTTCTTTAACTTTATCTGTAGTTTCACCTTTTGGTACGGTTACTTCACCTTTAGCAACTGGCAATACTGTCACTGGCACTTTCACTTGTTCTGGATCTTTAATTCCGTCGTAAGTTACAGGGACAGTTACTTCTTTCTTACCTGTTGTTTTTGTTAGGTCTTCTGGAATTACAGGATTACCCTTTGTTCCATCAGTTCCTGGTGTTACTGCATCTTGGACAGTTTTAGCTTCTACTGTATCACCTTCAAAGACTACCAATGGTTTTGGTGTTGATCCTACTACTGTTACAGGAACTTCTACTTCTTTAGAACCAACTACACGGCCTTTATCATCAGTATATTCAACAACTACCTTAGCTGGTTTTTGTTCTCCTGTCGCAGTTGTTTCAGGTTTTTCTTTCACTTCTTTAACAGTTACTGTTACACCTGCAGGGATATTATCTTTTGGTAATGCATCCACCACTTCTTGAGCTTTTGCTTTAACCGTTGCTTCTAAATCCGTACTATCTTTAAGTACTCTTACACCTGTTGGTTTGACTACTGGTAGAACTTTAACAACCGTAGGGACTTCTACCAGTTTATCTTCACCATCTTTCGCAACTACTGTTACTTTCTTATCTCCAGGTGTTGTTGTGTCTACATCACCATCTTTATAGGTGAACTTAGTTCCTTCTGGATATTGTTCAGGATTAATACTTTCACTTGCATCTGGTTGTGGTTTAGCAGGGTCTTCAAAGACATATTGCACTTCAGGATCTACTACCACAACTTTAGCTGGAACTTTAACAATCGTATCTTCACCAACTTTAGCTACAACGACTACATCTTTCTCTCCCGATGTAGTTGTATCTACTGGAGTTTCATAAGTAAATTCCGTTCCATCTGGATATTCACCCGGTGTGATACTTTGTTTAGCTTCTGGTTGTTTATTAGCTTTATCAGCCACAACGTATTGTGGAATACTGTCAACTACACGTACTGTTGCTGGAACTCTTACTAGTTCATTTCCATTTTCATCAGTAACAATAACCTTAACCCCTTTATCTCCAGGTGTTGTTGTATCTGGTTCTTTTTCGTAAGTGAATTTAGAACCAGCTGGATAATCATCTGGATTGATACTATCTTCTGCTTTTGGAGCTTCTTTTGGATCTACTGGGACAATTTGTGGATATCCTTCAACAACTTTAATCGGTACATTAACAGTTTCTTCACGTTTATTATCCCCTGAACCGTATGTCACTGTTACAGGAGCTGTTAACGTTTCATCACCAACTTTATCAGTTGTATCAGGAAGTTTAGTTTCATCTACTGTTTTCTCATTTCCTTTAGTAGTAACCGCATCTTTTAATTTTTCTGAAGATGGTTTATCTCCTTCTACTACATAAACAGGTTTGGCAGTTGAAACTTGTGGTTTAACTTTAATTGTAAACTCTTGATCTATTTCTTTCTTAGTATCAAACGTTGGATCCTGATCAAATGGATTATCTACAATATCATATCCCATAGATTTCAAAACATCAACACGCGCTTGAACTTTTTCTTCTGGAATTTTATCTCCTGATTTACCAGTAAGATCATCAATATTATATTTCGTATCTAATGGTGTTTCAACACCTTCATCATCTACTGAAACAAATTTAACTTTTGCTTTTTGATCATCTTTGTCATAGGTAATCTTGATGTTTGTTTTTGGATCCGTAATTTTCGGTGGTTTATATCCTTGTTCTGGATTTGCAGGATTTACTGGTTCTAATGGTGTTCCATTTCCATCTTTCGGAGTATATCCATCTTTATGAGGAATAATTTCCGTAATTTCTCCTGTTTTCGTTGGATCGTTTGGATCATTAGGGAATGGAATTGGTTCTCCATCTTTACCTGTTGCTGGATCTACTGGAATCCAACTTCCAATCTTCGTATAAGTAACTTTATCAGTTTCATCAGGAATTACTTTTGTATCTTTTGCAGGAGTTACTGCTTCTTTCGCTGGAACTTCTTTTTTATCTGCAATATATCCTGGTAGAACATCTACTCCAACTTTATCCCATGTTTTATTTGGACTTTCCCAATCAGTATAGCTTACTTCTTTTGTGACAAGATTAACGGTTGCTTTTCTTGTGAATGGCACCGTTTGAACAGTATCATCCTTAGCTTTTTCTTCAGCTGCTGTATCTGAATCTTTCTTCACATATGAAATCACACGTTTAGCTGTTGTATTCAAGTCAGATTCAGCTAATCCCTCAGGCCATTTAAGTTCTGGGGTATCCCCACTTGGATCTACTGGACTATCTTTTTCATGTGGTGTTGATGAAGGTACTTCAATGATTCTAGGTTTAACCACAATTTTAAATGTTTGAGAAGGTGCTGATGAACCATCTGTTGGGTTAATATCTTCCTTGTCATCAAAAATTGGATGATGATTATCCTGAGTATTATAGTCATCACTTTCTACTTCATAACCTTGATTCTTAAGTTCTTTGATTTTGTTTTCAACATCTGTACTTGCTGGTAATTCTGAACCAGATTTTCCTGTTAAATCAAAGCTAGAAACTACTTCATTTGCGGCTCCATCGACTTTCTTCTCAATCACTACTTTAGCTGTTTGAGTAGAAGGTGTATATGTAATTGGTGATTCCCCAAATTTATCCGTTGGTGTAAATCCATCTGGAACTTTATAGCCTTGAGTTGGATCATTTGGATTTTTCGGTGTCAATTCTTGTCCATTATATACTGGAGTATAACCTGGAACATATGGAATTGTTATCGTGCTAAAATCACCTGGAACCGTTGGATCATTCGGGTTATTTGGATAAGAAATCTTATCTGGTGCTCCTTGTGGTTTCTTTCCTGCTGGGTACTCAGGTACAAATGAACCAATTTCTTTATAAAGAACTTTCTTCACTTCAGAAGTTGCTGTTCCATTTTGTGCTGGCTTAGGAGCATCTTTTTCTGGAACAAGTTTATCCGCATTATCCACTAATAAATAATTATTAATAACTGGAGATTCAACTGAGTTATACTTACCATTAGTACCATCTGCTTTAGCATCAGTTAGTTTATCCGCTTCATTGTAAACTTCCCAATCAGAGTAAGTTACTTCTTTTGTTTCAGGATTAACTGTTGCTGTACGTTTGTAAGTTACTTTTTGCACCTTTTCAGCATATAAAGGAGTAGCATTATCTTTGTTTGCATCTTCTTCTTTTAGATACTTAATTGTACGTGTAACTTCTTTAACTAAGTCCTCACGAGTAACTCCTGCTGGATATTTACCAAGATTTTCATCTCCTTCTTTTACAGGTGTATCTGCTGTTTTTGGAGATACTGGAGCTGTTGTGCTTGGATTTGTTGGATCAGTTGTTACTGTAGGGTCTACTTTAATTAAGTCTAAGACATGAACAGTGACATTTGTTTCTGTTGATTTCTTACCTTCACTATCAGTTGATTGAACTTTTACAGTGTAATCTCCAACTTTAGTTGTATCTAGATTACCTGCATCACTTACTGCGATTGTTGGTTTAGTAGAATCAACACCATCACGATCATCTTCTAAGTCAGTTGCAGATGGTTTCGCTTTTTCTAGAACTTTATTATTATTCCATTTGTCAGCTTCTTTTGTTTTATAAACATATAAATCTTTTTTCTCAACTGCTACTGTTGGAGCTTCGTTTAGAACATTAGCATAAGCTGGATCTGATTCGTTACCTGCTTTATCAAGCACAGTAACTTTGATACGTTTGTCAGGATTTGTTGTCTCATTCGCTTCTGTCAAATCTGTCCCTTTTGGAACTGGTACAACTAATTTACCATCGCGTACTTCAACTTTTGTTTCACCAATATACCAACCGTCTTCTTTTTTGTTTAAAGTAATTGGGGTTTTACTATTTGGTAACATAACTTTCATTGAAGTTACTCCACCAATAGCTTCTTTAATATTGTCTACCTCAGTATCAGCATCACGGTCCGTTCCATTGTTTCTATCATTGTCAGCGATATCTTGTTTTTCTCTAGGTACATCTGTTAAATTAGTATCTTTTTCTGTTGGGACAGAAATTAATAATTCTGTTGGTTGATTTTTATCAGTTTTTTCTCCATTAATGCTATCAGTATGAACTGGTTCCACAGTAGGAGTTACTGGTTTAATCGTATCGATGTAAATTGTTTTGTTGTAGTAGTAATCTGGATTGTCTGTATTTCCTAGTGCATTAAATGTATTTCTATATGGACTATTTGGATTTACAACACCTGTATTTTCTAATACTCTGTTGCCTTGTAAATCTGTAAATCCTTCTTTAATTTCTGCAGTTACCTTAAAAGTAGCTGTCCCTTTGAAATTTTTTGCCGTTGTGAAATCAATACCGAATGTTCTTGTCCCATTCTTTGCTGGATCTGAATCCCCTGCATTGAATTTCAATCTAAGCGTTCTTGTAGCTTCATCATACGATACGACTTGGAAAGGACCAGGCCAATTCCATTCATTTGCTTTTTTTAGAGAATCTTTTAATTCGACACCTTCAGGAATTTTAATTGTGTATTCATAAGCGCCGTACGTTGGTAACCCACCAACGTTTTTCACAGTAACTCTTAATTGACCGGATTCTTTGTCTTTATAGAGAGTGTCTTCTCCATAAGAGGATGTAGCATTATTACGAACAACATCTGTTGTCATTTCTAATGCAGCACCAACAGCTAAGTTGACCCCACCTACAAAATATCCATCTTCAATTTCTGATTTACCATTTACTGGATAGGTCTTTTTAAATGCTGGTCCATCCTCTAGTGCCTTAATTGTTATTTTAATTTTTTTAGTCGTATTTGGAGTATTAATAATCGTTCTCCAGAATCCGAAACCATTACCATTCCCTCCATCACCATACGGAGTCGAAACGTGTGTTGTTTCACTATTATTATTCGCATCTTTCAGTGTTGTTAAAACTTCACCTGTGTCTGCATCTGTAACTGTGATTTCTACTTTTTCACCAGTACCAGCAGTCCCCATATTCCCATATGCACCACCCGTTAATGCACTAAGATATAATCTAGAATTCGGATTGACATTAAATTCTTTCGAAATTTGTGTACCTTTTTTATTTAACTGAATATAATAGCCTTTACCGACAGCAGAATGTTCTGCATTATTTAAAGGAACACCAGGTACACTTGAGTAGTTGACACCATTTGCATAGTTTTGATTAGCTTTATTAGGCGCTAAAGGATTGTCTGGAGTAGGAGTATCGTTATACTGTCTATCAATACTTCCATTATTATCGTAAACTTTAGATGGTTTTGGTTCAAATCCAGCAGGTCTATCAGCCGCAACTTCTGTTGGAGCTTCTGGTTTAATAGCTGTTACATAATTATTTGTACCTTCTATCTTCCAACCATCAATTTCATTTTCGATTCGTTTTTCTTTCCAATTGTAAGTAATTTTCCCTAACTTCACTGGGGCTGGATTTGGACTACTAGCATTATTTCTTGAATATTGATTTTCAACAGTTGCGGATTTTGTTTCAACATCTGGAGTATTGAAATCAATATCCCCAAATTGATTTTTCAAACTTGAAATAACGTTATCTACTGGGTTAGCTCCTACCCCCCTCTTATTATTACTTGTAGGACCTTCCGCTGCTTGTTCCCCTACACCAGTAGGAGTCGCTCTAAACCCACTTTCCCCTTTACCAGGAATTGCTTTTCCGTTTCGTGGATCTTGGTTTTTATTTGTTTTTTCTACTTTAGCTTCTGTTTCTGATTTATCTTCTACAGCAGGAGACACTTTTGGCATGCTCTCAATTACAAAAGCCTTTTCTCCTAATCTTGCAACAGTTTTATCTACCTCTGCCTGAGTTGCTTTGTCATTTGCTGATAAAGCTTGAGCTTCTAATAGTGCTGCCTTTGCATCCTCAATAATTTTTGATGTTTTATTACTAATTTCAACTTTATCGATAGCTGATTGAATACGTGAAATCGCTTCTAATAACTTACTGAAGTCTACCTTTGCAATATTTTCTGGTGCTACCCTATCTTCATTAACTAAAGCTTCAGCTGAAGTTACTACTGGTTTAGAAACTGGATCTTTAGAAGGAATTTCTTTTCCCTTAGCATCAGGGCTCGCAACATTCTCTTCGTGATTTAGGTTTTCTTGAGATGGCGATGACTGTTGATTAGACAAATTTGAGCTCGTTCTTGCATCGTTTCCTTGAATAGTGTCAGCTTTTGCAGTGGCTCCACCTCCAAACATCATAAGCGCAGCAATCGCTACCGATGCTGCACCGAAACTATACTTTCGGATTGAAAATCGTTGAACCTTTTGTCCATGATATTTTTTTATTCGTGAGTACATTACTACTCCTTTTCTTATATTTTTATTTACACCAAGAAAAGTCAGTAAAATCCTTAAATAGATACTAAGAAAATCCCTGACTTCACCTATTGTATAATATATATAATAACTCTATCTATTCACTATGTCAAGCAATTCGATATTTTAATCGATGTTGATATATAAAAAAGCAAAGATAATTAATAGCTTCAGAAATATGATTAATAACTTTCAAAAAAGCTTAAAAATTACCTCATATTTACATAGAAAAAGGAGCGGATATGATATCCTACTCCTTATTC
>NZ_KV831030.1:7849-10609 GCF_001836965.1 Streptococcus sp. HMSC063B03
TCCTACTCCTTATTCTTATCAGAAAATCTAATTAAATTTAGTCTTCTTTTTTCTTACGAGCAACAAGCCCAAATCCGCTCAAGACACCTAAAAGTCCAAGTGCTGCTAGGCTAGCATGGTCTTCTGTACCAGTATTAGGAAGTTCAGCTTGTCCTTTAGCTTCTGATGGAGCTACTGGAGCTTGTGGTGCTTTACCATTTACTGGTGCTGATGGCATCGTTGGAGTTGCTGGGTTAGCCGGTGTTGTTGGGTTAGTTGGATTAGCCGGAGCAACCGGTGTTGCTGGGTTAGCTGGGGCAGCTGGGGTTGCTGGGTTAGCCGGTGTTGTTGGTTGACTTGGGTCTGTCGGTTTCACCGGACTTGTTGGGTTTGTTGAAGGTGTTGATGGAGAACCTGGTTGAGATGGAGTGAGTGAGCCTCCATTTGTAGTACCTTCTTTGACTTCTTTATAAACGTAAGTTACTTCTGTTGTTCCTTCTGTTACTTTACCATTTTCATCACCTTTAGTTGAAGTTGGTACTAATACGTATAGTTTTCCATCTTTCGTAGTGATTGTAGCTGGTTTGTTGTCAGTTGTGTCATATGCTGAGCTTACTGATCCGTCTGTAGTATCTTTAACGTCTTCTGCGATTGTGTTACCCGCTTCGTCTACATAATGAACGACGACGTTTCCTTTAATTTCTTTGTACACATATGTTACTTCTGTTGTTTTACCTGCTTCAACACTTCCGTTTTCGTTACCTTTAGTTGATGCTGGTACTAATTCGTATACTCTTCCTTCTGCAGTTGTAATACGAGTTGGTTTCATATCATTATCAGTAGTGTTGTAAGCAGCTCCTGGTTTACCGTCTTTGGTATCAACAGCGTCAGTTTGGATTGTGTTTCCAGCTTCGTCTACATAGTGAACTACTACTTGTCCTGCTTTTTCGTAAACGTAAGTTACTTCAGTTTTACCTTCTACTACATCTCCTGTTTCAGGTTTAGAATCGTCTTTAACAGCTTTTTCTGTTAAGTAATATTTAACACCATCTTTTTCGATTGTTGCTGGTTTATTGTCAGTTGTATCGTATTTAGCGTTTAGAGAAGCACCTTTAGTATCTTCTTTATCTTCAGCAATCACGTTGCCTTCTGTGTCAACGTAGTGAACTACTACATCTCCAGTTACTTCTTTATAAACGTAAGTAACTTCTGTTGTTCCTTCTGTTACTTTACCAGACTCTTCACCCTTAGTTGAAGTTGGTACAAGTACATATACTTTACCATCTTTTGTAGTGATTGTAGCTGGTTTGTTGTCACTTGTGTCATATGCTGAGCTTACAGATCCATCAGTCGTATCTTTAATGTCTTCTGCGATTGTGTTTCCAGCTTCGTCTACATAGTGAACGACGACGTTTCCTTTTACTTCTTTGTAGACATAAGTCACTTCTGTAGTTTTACCTGCTTCAACATCTCCAGTTTCGTTACCTTTAGTTGATGCTGGTACGAGTTCATATACTTTTCCTTCTGGAGTAGTGATACGAGTTGGTTTCATATCGTTATCAGAAGTATCATATTTAGCTCCTGGTTGACCATCTTTTGTATCAACAGCATCTGCTTGAAGAGTGTTTCCAGCTTCGTCTACGTAATGAACAAGAACGTTTCCTGCTTTTTCGTATACATAAGTGATTTCTGTAGTTCCTTCTACAACAGCACCGTTTTCTGGTTTAGAATCATCTTTAAGTGCTTTTTCTGTTAAATAGTAAACCGTTCCATCTTTTTCAAGTTTAGCTGGTTTGTTGTCAGTTGTGTCATATTTCTCACTTAGTGATCCATTTTCTACATCTTTCGTATCTTCAGCAAGTGTGTTTCCTTCTGTATCAACGTAGTGAACGACGACATTACCAGTGATTTCTTTGTAGACGTAAGTTACTTCTGTAGTTTCTCCAGCTTTAACTTTACCTGTTTCATCACCTTTAGTTGATTGAGGGATTAACTCGTATACTCTTCCTTCTGGAGTAGTGATACGGTTTGGTTTCATTCCGTTATCTGCAGTGTTGTAGTCAGCGTTTGGTTTGCCGTCTTTTGTATCAACAGCATCCACTTGAATAGTGTTACCTTTTTCATCAGTGTAGTGAACAACTACTTGTCCTGCTTTTTCGTAAACGTAAGTTACTTCAGTCTTACCTTCAACTACGTCTCCGTTTTCTGGTTTAGAATCGTCTTTGACAGCTTTTTCTGTTAAGTAGTAAACAGTTCCGTCTTTTTCGATTTTCTCTGGTTTGTTGTCAGTTGTATCGTATTTAGAGTTTAGAGAAGCACCTTTCGTATCTTCTTTATCTTCCGCAATTACGTTACCTTCTGTGTCAACATAGTGAACGACTACATCACCAGTTACTTCTTTATAAACGTAGGTTACTTCTGTAGTTCCTTCAGTAACCTTACCAGTTTCAGCACCTTTAGTTGATGCTGGTACCAATTCGTATACTTTGCCTTCTGGAGTAGTAATACGTTCTGGTTTCATGCCGTTATCAGAAGTGTCATATGGTGTGCTAATTGATCCATCTGTTGTATCTTTAGCATCTTCAGCAATTTTGTTTCCTGCCTCATCTGTATAGTGAACTACTACATTCCCTTTAACTTCTTTATAAACGTAGGTTACTTCTTTCGTTTGACCTGATTCTACAGTACCTGTTTCATCACCTTTAGTTGACGCTGGTACTAGTTCATATACTTTGCCTTCTGCAGTTGTGATACGGTTTGGTTTCATTCCGTTATCTGCAG
>NZ_KV831030.1:10709-23663 GCF_001836965.1 Streptococcus sp. HMSC063B03
GGTTTGGTTTCATTCCGTTATCTGCAGTGTTGTATTCAGAACCTGGTTTTCCATTGTCAGTATCTTTAGCACCTGAAGCTACATCTTTACCATCTGCAGTTCCTACTAATGGAGTTCCGTCTTCTGTTTGGTAATTAACGATGACTGATCCAGCTTTTTCATAAACGTAAGTGACATCAGTTTTACCTTCTACTACGTTTCCTGTTTCTGGTTTAGAACCTTCTTTAAGACCGGCTTTGGTAATGTAGTATACAGTTCCGTCTTCTGCAGTGATTTTTTCTGGTCTGTTGTCAGCAGTGTCATATTTTTCGCTTAGAGATGCACCTTTAAGGTCATCTTTGTCAGCTGCGATTGTCTTACCTTCTGTGTCAACATAGTGAACTACTACATCACCAGTTACTTCTTTATAAACATATGTTACTTCTTTAGTTTCTCCAGCAACAACTTTACCAGTTTCTTCACCTTTAGTTGCTGTTGGTACTAATTCGTATACTTTGCCTTCTGCAGTTGTAATACGAGCTGGTTTCATTCCGTTATCAGAAGTATCATAATCTGATCCTGGTTTTCCATCTACAGTGTCTTTAGCACCTGAAGCTACATTTGCACCAGCTGGGTCAACACCTACTAATGGAGTTCCATCTTCTGTTTGATAGTTAACGACTACTTGTCCAGCTTTTTCATAAACATAAGTTACTGTAGTTGTACCTTCAACAACATCTCCAGTGGCTGGTTTAGAATCATCTTTCAATTCTTTAGCTGTTAGGTAGTATTTAACACCGTCTTTGGTGATTTCAGCTTTTTTGTGGTCTGCTGTGTCGTATTTAACGTTTAGAGAAGCATCTGTTTCGTCTTTTTCGTCTTCTGCGATTACGTTACCTTCAGTATCTTCATACTTAACGATAACATTACCTTTTACTTCTTTATAAACGTAGGTTACTTCTTTCGTTTCACCTGCAACAACTTTACCAGTTTCTTCACCTTTAGTTGCTGTTGGTACTAATTCGTATACTTTACCTTCTGCAGTTGTAATACGGTTTGGTTTCATTCCGTTGTCTGCAGTGTTGTAGTCAGTTCCTGCTTTAGCGTCTGTAGTGTCTTTAGCACCTGAAGCTACATTTGCACCATCTGCAGTACCTGTTAATGGAGTTCCGTCTTCTGTTTGGTAGTTAACGATTACTGATCCAGCTTTTTCGTAAACGTAAGTTACTGTAGTTGTTCCTTCTACTACGTCTCCAGTAGCTGGTTTAGAACCATCTTTCAGTTCTTTAGCTGTTAAGTAGTATTTAACACCATCTTTAGTGATAGATTCTTTTTTGTGGTCTGCTGTATCGTATTTAACATTTAGAGAAGCATCTGTTTCATCTTGTTCATCATCAGCAAGTGTGTTACCTTCAGTATCTTCATATTTAACAACTACATTACCTTTAACTTCTTTATAAACATAGGTTACTTCTTTAGTTTCTCCAGCTACTACTTCACCTGTTTCTTCACCTTCAGTTAAGTCTGGAACTAATTCGTATACTTTGCCTTCTGCAGTTTTAATACGAGTTGGTTTCATTCCGTTATCGGCAGTGTTATAAGCTGTACCTGGTTTACCATTATCAATGTCTTTTGCACCTGATTCTACAGTTTTACCAGCTCCATCTTCGTCTACTACTGTTCCTGCAAGTGGAGTTCCATCTTCAGTTTTGTAGTTAACGATTACTGATCCAGCTTTTTCATAGATGTAAGTTACTTTTGTAACACCTTCTACTACTGTTCCTGTTTCAGCTGGTGATGTAGTTTCTGTACCATTTACAGATGTCATTGTGTTTGCTTCGTTTAGGTAGTAAACATTTCCTTGTGCATCTGTAAGTTTTTGAGGTTTTTCAGTTTCATTTTCTTTAGTGTTGTAAGGTACGTTTTTAGAAGCTGTAGTACTACTTACAATTACATCATTCCCATCAGCATCAACATAGTATTTCTCAGTTACTACTTCAGCTACTGTTTCAGGAGTATCAGTATAAGGAGCTTTTAATTCTGTTCCGTCTTCTGTTTGGTAGTTAACGACTACAGAACCTTTTTTCTCTATTTCACGAGTTTTTTCTTCTGCATAAGTGTAAGTGATTGTTGTAGTACCACTTGCTAAACGGTATGCACGAAGAGGAGTGATTTCGTCACGGTAAGAATACTCTTCAACTTCCGGCGAAGGATCAGAAAATTTAAGAAGAAAATCACTACTATCTTCTAAAGTACTTGTTTCTTGATCAGTAACGCTTGCTATATCAGCTGTTATATCACTTGTAGGTCTTCCTTTATCATCAACTTGATCTCCCTTATCAGCACTAATCTCCAGAGGACCACCAGTTTTTGCCGCCATTCCTAAAGTAATATATCGTTTGAAATTAAGGAGGTTATCTTCAAATCCTTTTTCTTGAAGATATGCAAGATAGTTTTTTACAAGAGTTTTGTTTGCTTCTCCTGTTAAAGTATCTGGAGCCGCTTTAAAGTTTTGTACCATTGCATATGTTCTATTTAAAGTAGCCCCAGTTCCATCTTTATCATCTGCTACATTATCACTAGATGACAATTGTATCTGTGCTGTTAAAGAGAAACTCTCAGTTTTAGCTGTTACATAGGTATTTTTCTCAAGGACGAAAACATAATCACCTTCTTTGATTCCACCATCAGCTGTTACGTTCGCTGAAGTGAAGTTTTTTGCTGTTGCTTCTCCAGCTTTGAAAGCTTCTATCATCTTAGCATCAGAAGTGATCGCACCTGAATCAGCTTGTACATATTTACCATATGTTCCTTTTCCTGTTTGTTCAACAATCCAAGCTTTTCCACCAGGTTTTACAGTATCATAAGTGATTTTACCTTCTGCGTTACTTAACCCTTCTGGAGTCAATTTCGCAGTTACATCACCTAGAGTTGTGTCAGAGTACACTCCTCCACCGTTTCCAGTAGTTTCAACCTTAGGTTCTCCGATTAGGTGGTAAGTCTTCCCATCTTTTTCGATTGTTTCTTTCTTACCATTTTCTTTAGCGTCGTTTAGGTCGCTAGCTTCTGCATCACCACCTGTAGTTCCTTTGAAAACTTCTCCTGATTTACCGTATACATCGTATGGTGTTTCGATAGTTTTATCAGCACCAGAGTTTTGGTTTTTGTTTTCTTCTAATACAGTATTACCCTCAGCAGTTACATATTTGTAGTCTACTTTTCCAGTTTTAGTAATTGTATTTGTTCCCTCTGCAGTTGGATCAGTTGAAAATGCCCTACCTGCATCTGGGTTCTCAATATTAGCTGTATCTACAATTACTGACCCCTTATCATTTGAGATCGTTGTTGTGTTGTCGCTGTTTTCTGTCATCGCTGCTTCTGCAATATGGGGTTGTCCTGCCATTGCAAGGGCTGCACCGACAATCAGACCGACTGTACCGATTTTGACTGAGTCTGAACGACCGTCTTTAAACTTACGAATGGAAAATTTTTCTTTTTTATTTATAAACATCTTCATCATCCTTTTTTTATTGTATAATTTTTATTTTTAAGCTGTTATTATGCTAATACTTGCTTGAAAACTTCAAAATTAGACACTTAATTTTAACACTTTAAAACCTCTTATACAAGGAATTTGAATACTTTTTGATCATTCAAACTATAGTTTTTTGCTATATTTATATATAAAAAATCCATATAGCGTATGGATTTACATATTTTAAAATATACATTTATGCTACCAGCCAAGTGAAACCCTTTCAAACTGACAGCCCAAGCGTCGCAATTCTTTTTGACGGTCCTCATAGTAGGGGAGGGAAATGCCTGTAATGGTCACATGGGGAAGGTCTTTCAAGTGTAGGCTGACTGATGAGGTAAAATGATAGACATGAACGAACTCGTATTCTTGAAAGAGTTGGGCTAGGACATCTTCAAAGATGAGCTCCGTCTCCAAGTAGGTCACATCAGGGATAGTGAAGGTTTCCTTGGGATGGGGTAGATAGAGGTCAATGGCCAAGGCCTTGGCATAGGTACTGATAAAGCGGATGGAGATCTGATCGTCCTCTTCAGAGAACTTTTGCCCCAGCAGAACCTTGACTGTCTTGCCATTTGAAACAGGAGCTTGAGGCAGGTTAAAAAAATGCTCCAGATAAACTAGCTTTTCTCTAGCTACGACATGGTAGTCGCTGCGATAGAGAGTATAGTGCTTTTCCGTCCGCTCAATCAAGTCATCTCTGGTCAAGCCCAAAGAGCCCACCTGACTGGGTTGAAGGGGCCAAGCATACATACCCAAGGGATAAATATCCGCATAGCCATCATCGAAACTCATGAGGTGCTGGTAGGTCGAACTAGCAACCAAGTCCAGAATCAAGCTATTGTCAAAACTAGCATAAAAGATAGTGTCATAGTCTCCCGCCAGCTCCTGACAAATCTGAGCCAAGTCCGCTGCCGTCTGAGGATAGTAAACATGATCAAAATCCTTAGCATAATGCTCTTGTCGGGCATTTTTGACAGGACTGACATAAAGACTGACAAAGTCCTGATCCGGATAGAGTCCCTCGATATGCTGTGCAATCTTGGACTGCAAGGGTGTTGTCGCAATGATGAGGTGTTTCATCTCTTTGATTCTCCTAGGTGGTGATGGTGCAGCAAGGTCTCAACGACTTCAAAGTCCAAGGCATCGTCGATATCATAAGAATAGAGTTTGGGCATTTCATAGGCTACTGTCTTATCCGTGTAAAAGGTCTCATCTCGTAGGTAAAGGTCCTTGCGAGAAATCCAAATACTACCGTTGGGATAGTAATAGACAGGTTCTTTCTGCCGAGCATAGTGCTTGGAAACTTGAGGGGGATGGATAAATGACGACTCCGCAAACTGCAAGTAAAGACTACGACTCTTGTCCGCCTTAACACAGGAAATCAAATGGTCAGCGCCAGACTGACAGTAAAGTTGATAGGACTCGATGAGATGCTCTACCTCTCTAAGAGGTGAAGTCACCTGTAGATTGACAAAGACCTGCTCTTCCTCAAAGGGCTGTAAAAAGTCGCGTAAGGTTTCTAAGCTAGAGGTTGTTGCCAAGGCCAATTCTTTTGATCTGTGGACACAACGAATCTCTGGATAGGCTTGACAACAGAGTTCTAGATAGGCTAGTGAGTCTGAGGATATCCAGATATCACTAAATAGCTTGGAGGCTAGAGCGACTTCTATGGTATAGAAAACCAAGGGTTTGCCTGCAAGCGGTTTGATATTTTTATCCACTAAGCCGCGTGAACCCGAACGGATCAAAATGACGGCTATGGGTTTAGATGTTGCTTTCATATAGTCTTCCTAGAAATGAGATAAAAAGAGCAGATAAAGTAGTAATGATGCTATTTAACCAAGGATTTGGGTTGGCAAAGAAACCACTGTAATGATAGAGGACCAAGGCTCCTAGACTAAAGACCAGATAGATTTTAGCTAGTTGTAAACTCGGTTTTTTGAGGAGTAAGACCAAGAGGTACAAACCGCCAATCACACCTAAAGTCAGACCCATAAAGCCGTTAATCCATTCGTAGATGGAGTAGATTTCTGCACTCATGAGTAAGAGGCAGAGGAGCCAGGACAGACCTGCTAAGACAAAGGATAGGAGGCTTGGCGACCAGCGAATTTTTGTCCAAGCGAAATCCAACTTCAAGCAGGTCACGATTGCATTCATACTAGAAGAAACTGTGGATTGACCTGCTGCCAAGAGAGCCAGCATGATGAAACTACCAAACCAAGGTGCCAGACTCTCCCGAGCGTAAGCAATGAGGACAGGATTGGTCGATCTGGTAGCGAAATTTTCCTGACGAATCAAGCAGCCAATCAGATACAGCAAACTGGCAATCCCAAAGGACAAAAGTCCCTGTAGCCATAAGATTTTTCCAATCTTCTGACGCCCTATTTTGCTATTAAAACGTTGGACGATATCCTGCGAAGAAACGTAGGAAAACAAGCTACTAAAACCTGCTCCTGCAACTAAGATAAAGACCATCTTCCCATCCAGAGTCTCTGCAAAGTGAGATAGCTGTTGACTGCTATTCACGACTAAACCAGATTGGGCAATTCTTGGTAGAAAGAGGGCCAATATAGCCAGTAGGACCAAGCCTTGAAAGAAGTCCGTCCACAGCACAACCCAGAGACCACCCCTTGCCAGATAATAGACCGTCAAAAGAAGGAGTAAACCTGACAAGACCAGCTAATTGATAGGGATAAAGGGCTCCAACAAGTAGGTCACCACTGCTATTCGCCCCAACTGGTAGAGGATGAAAAGTCCTGAAGCCAGTGAACGAATGCCAGCCGATTGAAACTTATCCTCTAAAAGATGATAGGCTGTCTCATAGTTTCCCTTTTGATAGAGGGGCAGAAAATAGCGATGAGCTAGTGGAATGGCTAGAAAGATGCCACACTGGGCAAACCAGAGATAGGACCTACCTGTATAGGCATTCCCCACCAGAGTCAGAAAGGAAATGGGGCTGAGTAAGGTCGCAAAGACTGAGGAAGGCCAAAACTGTCACTGGAACAGCTTTCTTAACCTGATAATAGTCCTCTTCGCTCCCTTTTTTCCAATAGGCAATTCAGGAAATCAAGTAGAAATAGAGCACTAGGGTAACTAGAATTCCCAACATCCTAGAAGTTCCTATCTAATAGTTCTCTGTATATTTGAGCTACTTTTTCCAGAGAATAGCGAGAGGCTAAGGCTAGATTTTTTTCATTCGATAGATAAAAATCAGGCTCTTCCATCTCTTCTATCTTTTGAATCAACTCTGATTTGGTTTTAAACAAGTTGATGGCATTGGACTGGCCAGCATAGAAACGATGGGCAATCTCCACATCTGATAACAAGGCTAACAAACCTTGACTCAAGGCTTCAACACAGGCGTTGGCAAATAACTCTGTGTAACTTGCAGACAGATAGCATTGGTGCATATGATAAGGCACTTCGTTAACGATACCTTTAAAGTGAATGGTTGGCGGAAGATCATATTGATTCTGTAATTCTGCTAGACGTTCCTCTGAGCCACCATAAAAGGTAATCTGGGCCTTGGAGCCACGTTTGTAGAGTTCGATAAAGGCTTCAATGACAAGTTCAACGTTCTTGCCTTCTCCCATATGACCCACCAAGCAATAGTCCAAAACAGGTCCGATTTTTCTTAGCTGACCTAATTTTTCTGTAAACATTGGTGGTAAAAACTTGGTATCATACCCTTGTTTCGCCAAAGTATCAGTCAACACTTCACTGGCAACCAGGTATTTGTTTGTCTTGCGCAGATTAGCGAGGCGTAAATCTCGCATGACATTTTCATGGACGACTTCATAATAATTTTTATCCGTGTTTTCCATGTAACGCCAAAGGCTGGGTTTGGGTACGATTTGTTGGTCACGGATGAAGAGGTCGGTTTGCTGGGCCCATTTGGCTAAGAACTTAACTAGCAAGTCCTCTTCAGAACGGATTTCTCCCTCGATACGGTAGATATACTCTGGATAAAAGATAGTGACAGGAGAGGGTTCTTTAAAGGGATCGATAAATCGTCCTTCCAGAGCCAATTCTCCATTTTCATGATACCAACGAAGTTCCTTCTCCTTGAAATCTTCAAACAAGAAGGGACCCTTGGTGTAGTAATATCTCCCCGAGCCATCTCCTAAGGTAACTGAGGCCACAAAACCATCTTCATTGAGCTCCACCTGATCTCCATCTGCTAGCGTTAGACTTTCTGGTCTCACTGATAAGTCTGCATGGCCTATATCTGAAAAACTATGCGGAACACATATCAGTTCTTTTTCTAAAAATCCTAACTTGATCAAGTCTTTCTTCCAGTCAGGACGAAGCTGAGGGCTCGAAACAAGGTGGACATATTCCAAACCCAGATGTCGTGCTATATGGGCTCGATAGACCTGGGTACTCTCAAAGCCATAACGATGGATTTCCTTGGCTGGATGGATGCTGACAATTCTCGACATGATGTAGACTCTTTCTCTCTTATTTTCTGCTTACAAAGGAAAAAACACCCTCACAAAAAGGCGAGGGTGGTTCATCCGTTACAATGCTTGGGGATTTCCTAGCAAGTTCCCCCTCAAAAGGACTTTATGCTATTCTATCACAAAGACTGACCATCTGCAAGATAGACTGGATTAGACAGGATAGCGTGGGGGAGTTTTCTTATTGTTTATAAATCGATTCTCTGAAATCATCTGTGCTACGTAGGTAGGCATTGTAGATTTTTTGTTTTAATAAGTGTACCCAGCTTGCAGGAGCATGGCTTGTCGTACGGTCAATGTTAGCCACATCTTTTGCCACTGCTTGATCGATGAGTTCTTGCATTTGGGCAGCTGAACGGATTGTAATCTCTTTGCTGCTGTTTGGTACACCAAGTTCATACTGAATAGTGATTGGTTTCAACTGGTCTTGCTTGCGAATACGTTTATTAAACATATCCTTCTTGAAATTAGCCCATGAAACGTATTTATTAGCAAAGACATTTTTCAAGACGAGACTATCAGTAATGAGTCCCACATCTTTTCGGTGCCAATCTGAATAGGTAATGTCCCCTTTGCGTTTAGCTTCTTCTGCGTATTGGTTGGATACATATGGTAAGAACCCATCTTGATAACCTTTTTCTGCCAACAATTCGTAGGCTGTCTTTCTAAACATGATGTCACCAGGCGCACCCTTTGGATTACTGAGGGCAGCATAAATCGGTGAGAACATGCTGATCAGATGATAGCCATTACGAGTATAGTCACTCTTATCACGGTATGCCCGACGGTTGATGATATTATTGTCAATCAAGGCATCAAGACTGGTTAGTTTACTTACTTCAGCATCTGTCAATGGACGAACAGAGTTTCCAGCATGAGTTTGTTTATGGTACTTGTCCTCAATGTAGAAATTCTCTATTTTTCTAAACCATTTTTTCTTAACATCATTTGACTTAGTTAAAATGGCATTGGCTTCCATAGCATCCAAGGTATACAAGACATCGTACATACCGTGCACATACTCTTGCAAGGCTGCGGCTGATGTGAAGCGGCTTGTCGGATCATAAGTATGCAAGCGAGTTGGTGAATCCTTATCCCCTTTATAGAGAGTATTCAAGACAATAGCATCCTTATCTAGACTGTCAGCAGATTGCAACAGTCCTAAGGCATACAACTCTGCTCCCAATCCTTCACGACGACCTTTTCCTTCAAAGTAAATATGTCCGTCAGAATTATGAACCATTTCATGGGTATAGACTGATGTTCCGTATTTATCCAACAGGCGGTCGCTGACATAGTGGACCTCAGAACCGTTGGCATAGGCTCCAGCTCCTTTGCTTTCCCCATACCACTTACCAGTTGGTCCAAAGAAGTTGTAGATAGAAGCAATGGATTTATCAGACAGGGTAGCCCAGTAATACTTGCTATTGCTATCTTTCATACCAAAGCCATCTGAAACCATGACTGAACGGAAGAGTTTTTCTTTGTATTCTGGTGAAAGGAAGTGGTACCAGATATCGTAGTGGTCTCGTTGCCATTCAGCCGACTGGTTGACCTTAGCACGGACATACTGACGCAATTCTTCTCCTGATAAGACTGTATTATTGACACGATCACGGTAGCGTTCGTAGCCACCAAAGGCCAAGGTAGAAAGATTTGAAATCACATAAACATCTTCTTCTGGCAATGTTAATAAAGGTAGGAGCATGTTTTTTAATTTCCAACTTGGTGCCGTAATACGGTCATAGACTCCCAGCATATACTTACTATCCGCTCTAGCTGACTCTTGTTTGGCACGCACTTCTGGAATTGCTGATTTACTCTCTACTATATAGGCCTTGGTATTCGTCTCCAACCATTCATTATTGGTTTTAGTTGGTAGGAAGAGTTTTCTGTAAGACTCTAGTAAATCCGTTACTGTCTTGCGACCTTTTGCAGCAGCTAGTGTTGTTTCATAGGCACTTGGAT
The DNA here is from genome assembly GCF_001836965.1 of Streptococcus sp. HMSC063B03. Classification (GTDB taxonomy): domain Bacteria; phylum Bacillota; class Bacilli; order Lactobacillales; family Streptococcaceae; genus Streptococcus; species Streptococcus pneumoniae_F. The sequence goes on from NZ_KV831030.1 coordinate 20,652, forward strand.
TATTTGATGCCTTGAGATTTTCCATACCACTCTGACCTAGTGCAATGATAGTATCCAGGGTTGAAGCTGTGCTATTGCCATCAAAATCAAACTTATAGGTATTGAGGTCCTTGGTGTTGATGTGATCGTAGTTGATATTGTACCAGCGATTGAGGTAAGTCAAACCAAGCAAGAAAGCTTCCTTGTTGTTCTTGATTTTCTCGCTGATGTAGGTTGCTACACTATCTCCCATCGTATTGATAGACTTGTCCATGGCTAGCACTTTACGGAGATGTTCGCCGATATTGGATTTAACTTTTTCAAATTCTTTGTCCAAATATAGCGAATCAAGCGACGCATCTGCCTCAATGCCCAGAACTCTTCTCATGGCTGCTGAGTCATATTCGACCCCTTGCAAATCTGCTAGGACCTGATTGGTCACTTTCGTATAGTCAGATAGAAAGACCTCTGGCGTAAAGATAAAGGGTTTACCTGCTACGCTGTACTCTGCAATTTGTGTATTTTTGAAGTCGTCTTTGTAAGTGACGTCCAGATAACTGATTGTATTGTCAGCAAAATGCAACATCAGTTTATTGATTGCTGCTTTATTGGCCTGAATATCTGTGATGATGTCATTGTCCTTCATTGGTACAACATCCAGCAGTTCTGTAGTATAAAGCTTATTAGTAGGATCAACTTGATTGCCATAGTGAACCACTAGCTCTTTATTATAGAAAGGCATCAATTTCTCGATATTGTGATAAGCAACTTTTCGACTAGCTTGGCCTTGACTTAACTGAGTATAGTCCACACTTCGTTGATTGTCCTTTAGTGTTTGACCTGTATCGTCTAGTGTCACTGTCATCCCATAAGACTGAACCTTTTCTCTAGCCTGGTCTTGGGTGATTGGGATTCCATAGAGATCGGCCTTCTTGTTCTCAACAACAGTGCTAGCATCTTTGATGTCCGCTCCCCTGTACTGGTCCCCTGTGATAGCATAACCATCTCCAGCGTTGACCATGCTAACGACATGATGGATACGGCCATTTTGCCATGTAGAACCAGCTATACCTCCGACGCGAGGATAGGTTGTCGTATTGAGGATGGTTCCACTTGCTAGTGCATGAGAGACCAAAGCACCACTTTGAACTTTCCCTACAATACCTCCAGCAAATTGGTCATTGTTGCGGGCATTACTAGAAATATTTGCATCAACGGCTACCTTATCAATCTTAGCCTTATTACCAGATAGGAGCCCTGCTATACCTCCCACATAGTAAGGAGAAGCATCCGTATGCTTAGCCTGAATGCTACCTGTAAATGAACTATTGCTTATTTCTGTATCTTGAGCCTTGGCTACCAAACCTGCAACTGACTTGCTACCTGACAATTGACCTTCTACAGCTACATTACTAATCTGGCTGTTAGTAGCCACTTTTGCTAGGCTGGCTGTATCTTCTTGACTCTTAATCGATACTGCTTTAAAATCAATATCTTTCACAGTAGCCTTGGTCAAATTATCAAACAAGGCTGTCTTAAGGTCATAAATCGCAAACGGCTTCCCATCACTCGCACCGATAAGATTACCAGTGAAAGTGCCTGTCACATAGCTGGTTTGTCCCTTAGCTAAGGCCACTTCATCAGCTGTCATATCAGCTCCAAGTTTAAAGGTTCCAGCGAGATTACCTTGCATGGCAGCAATCAGTTTCTTGAAGGAAGTATAGACACTGTCCTTGGCAAGCTTTTGCTTATCAACTGTGAAGCTATAGTTATCCTTGTATGCTGAATCTTTCTCTTGAACCAGTTCATTGAAGGCAACGGTTACCTTGTACTTCCCATCCTCTGTTTCCTTAATAGAGCTAACTGGTAGCAACATTTCTTTCATCTTATCTGATTTGACTTTGACAAAATAAGGTGATAAATCACTTGGTACTTCTGATAAATTCAGATAGCGACGGTAGTGACCATCTTCCTTACCATAGAGCCCCACTTCATCCACATCTTTGATTTCAATTTTCTTATAGTCCAATTGAAAATCTTTCGTTGATACTTCTGTGTTTTCCTGATCAGATTGGCCTAGATTATAGGTCAGGTAAGTCTTAATTGTATAAGGAGTATAGTAGTCCAAGCCATCAATCGTTTGCTGAACGGATAAATCTTTCAAATCCACTTCTTTAATCAGTGTTCCATTTTGAAAAATTTGGGCCTTGGCCTTAACAAAAGCAGACGTTGGGTCATCTAAGCGGTAGTTGACTGCTACTGCTTTTTTGCTCTCATCTTTAACCAGATTAGTAATTTCAACAGTTGGTTTGGTTTTAACAAGACTGCCAACCTTGATAATCTCTTTGGTTGGTTCTACTTCTGTACGTGAGATTTCCTTGCTAGCTTCCACCTTACCATCTACGAGATAATCTTCATACTCGATTGTCCGTAAACCATCTTTTCCTTCCTGAGCAATTTCTCGATGATTTTTCAAGATGGTCGCATCTTCGATTTCTTCAGTTTCGTGAGGGATAGTTTCTGTTACTGTACGATGATTACTTGTCAAAGGCAGTTCAGGAAGAGCCTCTGCTACAGCAGCTTCACCCTCGTGACCGGGCTCTTGCGTACCTTGGGTACTGATTGGACCTGTATAAGACGGTAATTCTGGTTGAACCAGAGATTCGCCTTCATGACCTGACTCTTGCGTGCCTTTTGCTTCTACCGGGGCTGTGTAGGCTGGTTGTGCTGGTTGGACTAGAGCCTCACCCTCGTGACCAATTTCTTGGATCCCCTTACTGCTAACAACTTCTGTAGACTCTGGCACTGTTGGCTCAACTGGAGCTCCCGCCTGAGGACCTGTGTAAACTGGTAGTTCTGATTGAACCAGGGAATCGCCTTCATGACCTGACTCTTGTGTGCCTTGGGTGCTAATTGGGGCTGTATAAGACGGCTGCTCTGCTTGGATTAGGGATTCGCCTTCATGACCTGACTCTTGTGTGCCTTGAGTGCTAATTGGAGCTGTATAAGACGGCTGCTCTGCTTGGATTAGGG
>NZ_KV831030.1:23763-24108 GCF_001836965.1 Streptococcus sp. HMSC063B03
TTGGGGCTGTGTACGTTGGTTGTGCTGGTTGAACTAGAGCCTCGCCTTCATGACCTGACTCTTGTGTACCTTGAGTACTGATTGGGGCTGTGTAGGCCGGTTGCGTTGGTTGAACTAGAGCCTCGCCCTCATGATCTGACTCTTGTGTACCTTGAGTACTAATTGGGGCTGTGTACGTTGGTTGTGCTGGTTGAACCAGGGCCTCACCCTCATGACCCGACTCTTGTGTACCTTGAGTGCTAATTGGGGCTGTATAAGACGGCTGCTCTGCTTGGACTAGGGATTCGCCTTCATGACCTGACTCTTGTGTACCTTGGGTGCTAACGGGTTCTGTATAAGTCGGTT
>NZ_KV831030.1:24208-71851 GCF_001836965.1 Streptococcus sp. HMSC063B03
TATAAGTCGGTTGCGATGGTTGAACTAGGGCATCACCCTCATGACCCGGCTCTTGGCTCCCCTTTGCTTGCACTACAGTTTCTTTGTTTTTTTGTAGTTGAGGCTCTATAGGAGAAGGTGTTCCTCCTTGTTGTTCCGCTATCGTTGAGCTATCTACATTTTCTAAGTTAGACTTGCTGTCATGCGCCTTCTGTTTATCTGATTGCTTAACATCAGTCACTTTATTTTTCACATATCCAATGTATGTATAACCAGTAATATCAACCGGAGCTGGCAAAGCATCTCCTGCCTGAACAGATAGTTGAGTGTTATAGGCAGCTAGTGTTTCGCTAGTCAAGGCAAGGACAGTTTGAGACAGCAATTGGCTTCCTAGACTGGTTACTAACAAGAATCGACTAATCTTGCTCTTGCCATCACGTCCCTTAAGAACCACTACGACCAGCAAACTAAGGCCTGCCACTAAGGCAGCAGTTTCTAGGGAAGAGCTAGTTCCTGTGTTGGGTAGTACTTGATTTGCTCGATAAACAAGATAGTAGGTAGCATCTGTTTCTTCCGCTACTTGTGGTAGGGATGTAACTAAGAGAGTCTTCTCTTGATCAGTCAAATCCGACTCTAAAACATAAGTATAATTAACGGCATGAGATTCTTGGGCAGATACAGTCTGTAGGCCAGTTCCCATCAAAAAGAAACACGCAACTGCTACAGATACAAGGCCAACTGCCAATTTTCTTAATGAGAAATTCTGTCTTTTTTCTCCACTAGTTTTGAAATTCATATTCCCCTCTTTTTACATTTTCAAATTAGTATATTAATTTATAGCAAAATATACAACTCTTCCCATTATACATCAACTTTTTAAAAGATTCTAGGGATAGATATGCAAATAAGGGAATAATAAAAGGCATCCCTAAAATTAGATACCTAATTTCTGGAATACCTATCATATCTCTAAATTTTTATTTCACAACAATCTCATAACGTGTCTTGCTTGTAAAGGTTTGACCGGCTTTAAGAATAACTTTGTCTTTGAGGTCGCTATGAATAGCATCTGGTAAAGCTTGCGCTTCAAGGGCAATCCCATTATGCTGTACCATTGGCTGACCTCCTATGATGACACTCTCATCCACAAAGTTTGCTGTGTAGACTACAAAGCAAGGAGCTTCTGTCTTGAAGAGCAGGAAACGACCTGAGTTTTGGTCATAAAGGAATCCAGCATTGTCATGACCTGCAGGAAGGGCAAATGGATGATCCAAACCTGATACCAGCTGGATTTGCTCATCTTCTTCTGCAAAGATGTCTTTCAATAAGGCACCATTGTAGATGTGTTTAACCACATCACGAGTAGCATCTGGAGTTTTGGCAGGAACACCGTCGGGAGCGATTGGGTAAATGCCCTCTGTATTTAGTTGGAAGACATGACGGTCAATCGTCTGCGTGAAATCACCAGACAAGTTGAAGTAGCTGTGATTAGTTGGATTGACCAGCGTATCCTGATCTGTCGTTACCTTGTAGCTGATTTCGTAGGCACCAGTTTCTTCCAAGTGATAACTGATCCAAATCTTGAGATTTCCAGGAAATCCTCCTGTCCCATCTGTACGCTCTGTGTAGAGGGTCAAACCATGGTCGCTCACTTCAACTAGTTCAAACAAGCTGGAATCCCAACCAGTTGAACCACTATGGTTACAGTTGCTAGCATTGTTGACTTCAAGTTCATAGGTCTTGCCATTTAATTCAAAACTCGCACCTGCGATACGGCCTGCCACAGGACCTACGCTAGCTCCATGCTTGGGACTATTTCCCACATAGCTTTTAAAGTCATCAAATCCCAAAATAACGTTGGCAAAATTTCCAGCCTTGTCAGGTGTGACATAACGCAAGATGGTCGCACCATAAGTCATAACCTCAAGCTGGTAGCCACCGTCCGTCTCAAAGCGATAGGCCAAGACATCCTTGCCCTCAACATTTCCAAATACACGCTCTGTGTATGCTTTCATTCTCTTCTCCTTTTTCTATTTCTCTCAATCAAACAAACCATAGAAAGCGAATTGACAATCTATGGTTTACTTGTATGATTTACAAACCCCTTTATCAAGAATCTATAAACGCAGTATTACTTTTGATATTCATGGATGATAACACCTTGTACCACACGGTTTACTGTACCTGTAGGAGACGGTGTATCTGGTTTATTTTCTACCTTGAGTGAAGTCAATAGGGCAAAGAGTTGGGCATAAACGATGTAAGGGAAGACACGGTAAATATCATTCAAGACACCACCACAACCAAGGGCCACTTCTTTGACATTTTCAAGACCAAAGGCTTGATCACTCAAAAGCACGACACGACGAGCAATCTGGTCACCAGCAACTTCACGAACCAAGTCCAAGTCGTACTTACGAGTGTAGTCTGTCGTTGTACCAAAGACCAAAACAACTGTATCTTCGTTGATCAGTGATTTTGGACCGTGACGGAAGCCGACTGGACTTTCATACATGGTCGCAACTTGACCAGCTGTTAATTCCAAAATCTTGAGCTGAGCTTCATGAGCAAGTCCAAAGAAAGGACCAGCGCCTAGATAGATAACGCGGTTAAAGTCTAAATCAACAAGCTCTTTGACATCTTCTGCATTGTCTAGAATTTTACGGGCAAGACTAGATACAACTTCAAAACGTTCAGCTTTCACAGCAAATTCTGTAGGATCAAAGACCAAGAGAGCTGTCAACATCATAGACGTAAAGCTAGAAGTCATGGCAAATCCAGCATCATTAGAAGCAGCTGGTTGCAAGAGCAAGAGATTGCGTTCATCTCCATGAGCTTGAAGAGCCAATTTACCATCTGCTGCACAAGTAATCGTCACTTGATAAAGCTCATCCACCAAGGCTTTAGCCAAATCAACAGTCGCCACACTTTCAGGCGAGTTCCCACTACGAGCAAAGGATACAAGTACAGTTGCCACATCTTTTTTCAAATAAGTTTCTGGATTGGCAACGATATCTGTTGTCGCAATAGCATTGAAATTCCATTTGCGTTCGTCATAGACTTCCTTAAAGTAAGGTACCAAGGTATCTCCCACATAAGCAGAAGTCCCAGCACCTGTCAAGATAACCTTGATATAGTCATGTTTATCAGCAATCCCTTGTAGGAAGGCTGCAATTTCTTCACGTTTTGCTTGGTAAGATTCAAAAGCTTCTTTCCATACATCAGGCTGTTGGTAGATTTCACGTGTAGTAATTTCTGCACCCAATTCGAGCAAGTCTTCTTTTGTATAATGTAGCATTGATTTCCTCTTTTTCTATTAAATATGGGAATGGGAGTAAGCCCCATTCCCATGTATATTCTATATAAAATGCTCTAACGATTTTCACGTTGTCACATCGTATACTCAATGAAAATCAAAGAGCAAACTAGGAAACTAGCCGCAGGCTGTACTTGAGTACGGCAAGGCGACGTTGACGTAGTTTGAATTTGATTTTCGAAGAGTATTATTCATCTTCGTCATCATCGAAGCCCGCTAACAGGTCATTAACTTTCACAATGCTTTCTGCAGCACGGTTCTTATAGTCCGCATCTGCACCTGTAAGGCTCGCATTGATAAATTCAATCACCATTGGAAGATTCATCCCTGCGTAAAGTTCGATGTCACGACCTTCCATAATCAAACGGCTTACCACGTTACATGGTGTTCCACCGAGAAGATCCGCAAAGACTAGGAAATCATCCAAACCTTCAATAGCTGCTTCAAATTTTGCAGTAAATTCTTCTGGACCATCTTCTGGAAGAAGAGCCACTGCATGAATATTGTCTTGTGGACCCATGATCATTTCAGTGCTACCTTTAAGCTCTTCACAGAAACGACCATGACTCACCAAAATTAATGATTTAGCCATAAATTATGCGCCCATTCCAAGTAAGAATTTACCGATGAATGAAAGACCTAAGGCAAGAGCAATGATGATACCAATTGCTTTTGTAGAGTTCATACCTTTCTTACCAAGCAACCAGAAGATAAAGGCAGTAAAGATTGCTGGAAGCAAGCGTGGGAAGATTGAGTTCAAGATATCTTGGAAGTCAATCATCTTTTCACCGATTGGCAATTTATAAGAAACTTCAAAGTTGATCATTGTTGCTACAAGAGCACCCATCATGAAGACACCAAGTACAGATGCAGCGTCAATCAAAGCTGTCAAAGTACTTTGCATGTTGTTGATAAGGTTAACCCCTTCTTTGTAGGCAAATTCCAACTGTTTCCAACGGAAGATGTCATACGCTACTGCAACTGCAATCCAAAGGAAGATACCCCAAGGTTGGCCAGCGATAGCCATAGTTGCTGCGATAGATCCCATGATAGCAGGTACAAGTGAACCAAAGATAGTATCTCCAAGAGGAGCGAATGGTCCCATCAAACCTGTCTTGATACCGTTAACGGCATCTTTTGAACCTACACCATCTTTTTCTTCCATGGCAAGGTCAAAACCAGCGATAATTGTGTGGAAGAATGGTGAAGTATTGAAGAATTGAGTATGAACTTTCATCATTTCTTTCAATTCAGGAGTTCCATCCCCATACATTTTACGCAATTGAGGCAAGATCATGTAAAGGTAACCAGAAGCTTGCATCCGTTCGTAGTTCCAACCTAATTGGAAAGTAAACAAGCTACGTTTGTTGATTTGATTAAAATCTTCTTTTGTAAGTTTGTAATTAGAATTCGTCATCTTCGATTTCCCCACTTTCTGATGGTGTAGAAGGTGCTGCTACAGCTACTTTTTGGCTATTTTTGAAGTGAAGCACTGCAAGGAAGATACCTACGATAGAGATACCGATCATAGACAAACCTTTGAAGTTGTTCACGAAACCAATTTTTTCAGCAACATCTTTCGGTAGAGTACCTACGATACCAGCAACAGCGCCACCAAGACCTGTTACATATGAGTAAAGAACAGTCAACATAGCTGTCAAACCAAATCCCATTGCAAGGTAGTGAAGGTTACGTTTAACTGGAAGGTAACGAAGCAAGATTGCAAATCCAAGACCTGGAAGCATACGACCTGCAAGTGTCAAACCATCCGCAACCCATTTGTAGGCTTCAACTAAGTCTACTACTGATTGTACGAAGGCACCACCAAAGGCAAGCGCGAAGAAGACTGGAAGGGCACGAGATAAAGCCCATGGAATCGCACCAAGTAGGTAGTTGCGTTCGATACCTTTATAGTCAAAGCGTTCGATTGCAGCATCCACACGGTGAGCGAAGAAAGTAGTTGTCATACGTCCAAGAACGTCGAAGTAAGTCAAGAGAGCTGCTACTGGCACAGCGATTGTTGTAATCGCAAGTGCTGTATCAATTCCTTGTGAAACAGAGAAGGCTGTTGCAAGAACCGCACCAGAAGTTGCGTCGATACGAGAAGCACCACCGAAGGTACCAACCCCAAGAACGAATAATTGCAAGTTACCACCGATAAGCAGACCAGTAGTCACATCTCCCATAATTAAACCAGTAATAAAACCAGCAAATACAGGGGAACCTGCAGATGAAACGATCGTCAACTCATCACAGATTTGATAAGCTGAGTACAAAGTGAGAAGTAAAATTTGCCACCATTGTATCATAACAATGACCTCCTAAAAATTTTTTCCTATTTTAATAAGCTCAAAAAGTCTGAAATTGGATCATTTGGAACCATTTGAGCAGTAAGTTTAACACCTTTTTCTGCCAGTTTGTGGAAGTCTTCCACATCCTTATCCACTACGTTGATAGAACGTGTGATGGCACGAGTTTCTGGTGTTTGAGACATATTCCCAACATTGAGAGTTTCAAGTGGTACACCTGCTTCGACCAAACCAAGGAAGCGGTCTGGTTTACGAGCCACGATAAAGAGACGTTGGCTATCATATTTACCAGCAAGAATATTGGCTGCCGCTTTTTCAATTGGCAAAATACTCAATTTCACACCTGGTGGTGTCGCGAGTTTCAAACCACTCTTTTCAACGTCGTTGTTGACAACTTCGTCATCTACAACCATAATACGTGAAACATTTAGTTTTCCAGCCCAAAGATTGGCTACTTGTCCGTGGATCAAACGTCCATCGATACGGCATCCTACAATTGTCATAAGTTTTCCCCCTTTATATGTTTTAGTGTAGGTTTACGAGTTAAATAAATCTCTTCTTTATATTCACCTTCTGTTTCAAAGATGATGATGCGGTTATCTCCTTCCTTGAGGAAACTATGAGGAATATAAAGCGAGAGGGTTGGGCCGACGTTCCAAAAACGTCCTAGATTCTGCCCATTGACAAAGGCAACTCCCTTACCAAACTCAGATAAGTCTAGGTAAGTATCTTTTGGCTCTTGGACTGTAAAGTCATAAGCGTAAAATGCTGGTTGTCCTTCTGTCCATCCTTTTGAAAAATCAATTTTCTCAGGATTGTCTAGTGGGAGTGGATAGTGTTTCCAGTTTAGTAAGAAGTGCAAATCCTTACAAACCCCTGTCCGAATTCCCTTACGTTGCGTATCCGCTAAGAACTTGTGTCCATAGTTGACACGTCCCATATTTTCTACCAAGATATCTAGCCTAGATAGCGCTTTCTTTTCACCTTGATAAAAAATATCTTCCCCAATCTCTGTCTGATATTGGGTTTCGACCCACTGACCATCGACATAAAGCTGAGCCCTATCTCGACCATCAATGATACGAAGTCTTTCTTCTTCTGCATCCCAGTTTGTTTCTGTTCGATAGAGTAGATAGCCATAGCTTTGTCCCAACTCCTCCATCTTTTTAGGATAAAGGCTTTCTACAGGACTAGATAAGCTATCCAAGGTTTCAAACAAGGAAACTTTTTCAACTAGTGGAATAGCATCTAACTCCATACTCTCTTTGTAGAGTGGTTCCAACTGCGGATACTCTGGAAAATGTGTTGCCATCATCTTCTTGACTGCCAGATATTTGGCAGTTGGATTTCCTTCCTCATCAAGAAGGGCATCGTAATCATAAGATGTAACTTGTGGCAAATCCAGAGTTCCTCGAGCCGAGCAACCATTCATGAAACCAAAGTTTGTACCACCATGGAACATGTAAAGATTGATAGAGCCTTGTTCCAAAACCTCTCGAACTGCATCTGCCAATTCTTTGGGATCCCGTGTGATAATCGGTTCTTTCCAACGATTGAACCAGCCATCCCAGAACTCCATACACATGAGCGGCCATTTCTTGCCATGTTCATCAAAGAATTCCTGCATCTGTGAAAAGTTGTACGGAGCTTTAGAACCAAAATTCCCTGTCACAAAGAGATCATCTTCGATCAAAGTTCCAGCTTTCAGAGTAGCTCGCCATGGACCATCTGATGTAAAGAGGGGACAGGTTACGCCACGCTCTTCCATCAACTGTCGAATTGCTCTCAGATAAGCCTTATCTTCTCCATAAGAACCATATTCATTTTCAACCTGCATCATGAGGATATTGCCACCATTGTCCAACAAATGTGGCACCAACCGTGACAAGAGCTGGTCATAGTAGCGACCGACAGCTTCAATATAAGCAGGATCTGAGGAACGAAGCCTCATATCTTTGGTTAAAAGCCAAGCTGGTAAGCCACCGAATTCCCACTCCGCACAGATGAAGGGAGAGGGACGAACGATAGCGTAGAGACCCAAATCTTGTGCTGTCTGAAGAAATCGCTCCAAATCCAGAGCTCCTTCAAAGTGAAACTCACCCTCACGAGGCTCATGTAAATTCCAAGCTACATAAGTTTCTACTGTATTAAAACCAAGAGCCTTCAAGTTATAGAGCGAATGATACCAATCTTCTGGAGGAACCCTAAAATAATGAATGGCGCCAGATAAAATCTTAAATGATTTTCCATCGAGATAAAAATCATCTCGTATCTCAAATCGTGTCATATTCTTACCTTCTGACAACTAAAGTTTACGCTTTCATTTGTTGATATAGTAAATATATCTCAATATCTTACATTTGTCAATAGGTTTTCACAATTTTTTTCATTTTTCACTAAATTTTACACAAAAAACTTATAAAAATCTTGTAATTTATAGTCATAACAACATTTTAGTACCATGTATAAAAATGTAGATTTTTCTATTTATTCCTATGTAAATTAACCTTATAGCCTATTATTCTAATTTTTTTATTCAAAAGGCTACTATTCTTTCCAGTTTTATGGTAAAATCTTTAACGGAGAAGGAAAATCGAGGTGAAAATATGGCAATTCCAAAGTATCAATATATTAAAGATGAGTTAAAGAACAAAATCATTTCTGGTCAATTTGCCAGTGGAGATAAATTCTACACTGAAGCTGAATTGATTGCAATGTATGATGTGAGTTCTATCACAGTTGTCCGCGCCTTAAACGACCTTGCCAAGGATGGCTATATTGTCCGTCAACAAGGAAAGGGTACATTCGTTTCACGCGCACGCAAACATAAACTCGTTGAGTTTTCAGATGTAGAAGTTTTTGAAACTAAAGATGATAAAGTTACCGTCCTTTCTATTGAGCGTGGAAACAAACTAAGCTACTTAGAAAAACTCGGACTACGCGGAGATCAGTTCTACTACAAGATTGAACGCGTACGCGAAACAGGTGGTGTTGTCTACATCTACCATACATCTTACATTCCAGAACAATACATCAACGCAAATTATCCAAATCTTGAATATTATAGCTCTATCTATAACCGTTTCAAATTGGATTACCACATTCACATGAATGATGAACATTTTGAAGAAATCAATGAAATAGCATTTCCAACTCCAGAACATGCGGCTTCGGTCCTCGGAGTCGATGAACAATTCCCAACCGTTTTACAAACCAAGACTACTAAACTAGAGTCTACTGGTCAAGTTCTCGCATTCAGCGAAACATACAAACGAGCGGATTACTACAAAATCAAATTCATTTCATGTGACCGTGATCACTAAGAAGAAAGCCTGAGCCTAAACGCCTGGGCTTTTTCTATACTTATTATACCACACCAAAAAGGTAGCGCTTACCTATTTTTGGAAGATTCTATAATTTGTGGAGTATTTTATAGAAATAGAACCAAAAAGATTCTACTAGATATATATATGTATCTTTTCCGACCAATCTGAAATCTTAAGTTTAAATTTTATATTTTTTTATACTTATTATAGTTTTTTGTCATCTCCTCTTGACTCTCGTTAATATAAGAAATAAAATAAAGGTGTTGATTTATGTAAACGCTATCAATATAACAATGCAATCAGGAGGTTTTGCAATGAAACATGAAAAACAACAGCGTTTTTCTATTCGTAAATACGCTGTAGGAGCAGCTTCTGTTCTAATTGGATTCGCCTTCCAAGCACAGACTGTTGCAGCCGATGGAGTTACTCCTACTACAGAAAACCAACCGACCATCCATACGGTTTCTAATTCCCCTCAATCATCCGAAAATCGGACTGAGGAAACACCTAAAGCAGAGCTTCAACCAGAAGCTCCAAAAACTGTAGAAACAGACATTCCAGCTACTGATAAGGTAGTTAGTCGTCCAAAAACAGAAGAAAAACCACAAGAGGAAGTTAGTTCAACTCCTAGTGATAAAGCAGAAGTGGTAACTCCAACTTCTGCTGAAAAAGAAACTGCTAATAAAAAGGCAGAAGAAGCTAGCCCTAAGAAAGAGGCTGATTCTAAAGAGTCAAATACAGACAAGACTGACAAGGATAAACCAGCTAAAAAAGATGAAGCGAAAGCAGAGGCTGACAAACTGGCAACAGAGGCAGGAAAGGAACGTGCTACAACTGTAAATGAAAAACTAGCGAAAAAGAAAATTGTTTCTATTGATGCTGGACGTAAATATTTCTCACCAGAACAACTCAAGGAAATTATCGATAAAGCGAAACATTATGGCTACACTGATTTACACCTATTAGTTGGAAATGATGGACTCCGCTTCATGTTGGACGATATGAGCATCACATCTAACGGCAAGACCTATGCCAGTGACGATGTCAAACGTGCCATTGAAAAAGGTACAAATGATTATTACAACGATCCAAACGGCAATCACTTAACAGAAAGTCAAATGACAGATTTGATTAACTATGCCAAAGATAAAGGTATCGGTCTCATTCCAACAGTAAATAGTCCTGGTCACATGGATGCAATCCTCAATGCCATGAAAGAATTGGGAATCCAAAACCCTAACTTTAACTATTTTGGGAAGGAATCAGCCCGTACTGTCGATCTTGACAACGAACAAGCAGTCGCTTTTACAAAAGCCCTTATCGATAAATATGCTGCTTATTTCGCGAAAAAGACTGAAATCTTCAACATCGGACTGGATGAATATGCCAATGATGCAACAAACGCTAAAGGTTGGAGCGTTCTTCAAGCTGATAAATACTATCCAAACGAAGGCTACCCTGTAAAAGGCTATGAAAAATTTATTGCCTACGCCAATGACCTAGCTCGTATTGTAAAATCGCACGGTCTAAAACCAATGGCCTTCAATGATGGTATTTACTACAATAGTGATACTAGCTTCGGAACTTTTGACAAAGATATCATCGTTTCAATGTGGACTGGTGGTTGGGGAGGTTACGACGTCGCTTCTTCTAAACTTCTAGTAGAAAAAGGTCACCAAATCCTAAACACTAACGATGCTTGGTACTATGTTCTTGGGCGAAATGCAGATGGCCAAGGTTGGTACAATCTCGATCAGGGGCTCAATGGTATTAAAAACACACCAATCACTTCTGTACCAAAAACAGAAGGAGCTGATATCCCAATCATCGGTGGTATGGTAGCTGCTTGGGCTGACACTCCATCTGCACGTTATTCACCATCACGACTCTTCAAACTCATGCGGCAATTCGCAAATTCTAACGCTGAATACTTCGCAGCTGATTATGAGTCTGCAGAAAAAGCACTTAACGAGGTACCAAAAGACCTTAACCGTTATACTGCAGAAAGTGTCGCAGCGGTTAACGAAGCGGCAAAAGCCATCCGTTCACTTGATAGCAACCTCAGCCGTGCCCAACAAGACACGATTGACCAAGCAATTGCAAAACTTCAAGAAGCAGTCAGCAATTTGACCTTCACACCAGAAGCTCAAAAAGAAGAAGAAGCTAAACGTGAAGTTGAAAAACTTGCCAAAAACAAGGTAGTTTCAATCGATGCTGGACGCAAATACTTTACTCTTGACCAACTCAAACGCATCGTAGATAAGGCCAGTGAGCTCGGATATTCTGATGTGCATCTCCTCCTAGGAAATGATGGGCTTCGCTTTCTACTTGATGACATGACTATCACTGCTAACGGAAAAACTTATGCAAGTGACGATGTCAAAAATGCCATCATTGAAGGAACAAAAGCTTACTACGATGATCCAAACGGAACTGCACTAACACAGGCAGAAGTGACAGAGCTTGCTAAATACGCTAAGGAAAAAGGTATTGGTCTGATTCCAGCTATTAATAGCCCAGGGCATATGGATGCTATGCTCGTTGCCATGGAAAAACTTGGCATCGCGAATCCTCAAGCCAACTTTGATAAAGTTTCAAAAACCACGATGGACCTTGAAAATCAAGAAGCCCTTAACTTTACCAAAGCCCTTATCGGTAAGTATATGGATTACTTTGCTGATAAATCAAAGATTTTCAACTATGGTACAGATGAGTATGCCAATGATGCGACAAACGCTCAAGGTTGGTACTACCTCAAATGGTATGGACTCTATAACAAGTTCGCAGACTATTCTAACAGCCTTGCTGCTATGGCTAAGGAAAGAGGGCTTCAACCAATGGCCTTCAACGATGGCTTCTATTATGAGGACAAAGACGATGTTCAGTTTGACAAAGATGTCTTGATTTCTTACTGGTCTAAAGGCTGGTGGGGCTACAACCTCGCATCACCTCAATACCTAGCAAGCAAGGGTTATAAGTTCTTGAATACCAACGGTGACTGGTACTACATTCTCGGTCAAAAACCAGAAGATGGTGGTGGTTTCCTCAAAAAAGCTATTGAGAATACTGGAAAAACACCATTCAATCAACTAGCTTCTACCAAATATCCTGAAGTAGACCTTCCAACAGTCGGAAGTATGCTTGCTATCTGGGCAGATAGACCAAGCGCTGAGTACAAGGAAGAAGAAATCTTTGAACTTATGACTGCCTTTGCAGACCACAACAAAGACTACTTCCGTGCTAATTATAATGCTCTCCGCGAAGAATTAGCTAAAATTCCTGAAAACTTAGAAGGATATAGCACAGAAAGCCTAGCTGCACTCAAGGCAGCAAAAGATGGACTGAACCTTAACCTCAACCGCAGCAAACAAGCTGAACTAGACGCACTAGTAGGTAAGCTCAAAGCTGCTCTTCAAGGCCTCAAACCAGCTGCAACTCATTCAGGAAGCCTGGATGAAAATGAAGTGGCTGCCAATGTTGAAACCAGTCCAGAACTCATCACAAGAACTGAAGAAATTCCATTTGAAGTTATCAAGAAAGAAAATCCTAACCTCCCAGCTGGTCAGGAAAATATTATTACAGCAGGAGTCAAAGGTGAACGAACTCATTACATCTCTGTACTCACTGAAAATGGAAAAACAACAGAAACAGTCCTTGATAGCCAGGTAACCAAAGAAGTTGTAAACCAAGTGGTTGAAGTCGGCGCTCCTGTAACTCACAAGGGTGATGAAAGTGGTCTTGCACCAACTACTGAGGTAAAACCTAGACTAGATGTTCAAGAGGAAGAAATTCCATTTACCACAGTGACTCGTGAAAATCCACTCTTACTCAAAGGAAAAACACAAGTCATTACTAAGGGCGTTAATGGACATCGTAGCAACTTCTACTCTGTGAACACTTCTGCCGATGATAAGGAAGTGAAAACACTTGTAGATAGTCTTGTAACCAAAGAAGCAGTTACTCAAATTGTTGAAGTCGGAACTATGGTAACACATGTAGGTGATGAACATGATCTTGCTCCAGTTGCAGAAACAAAACCTAGACTGGATATCCAAGAAGAAGAAATTCCATTTACCACAGTGACTCGTGAAAATCCACTCTTACTCAAAGGAAAAACACAAGTCATTACTAAGGGCGTCAATGGACATCGTAGCAACTTCTACTCTGTGAGCACTGTTGATGGCAAGGAAGTGAAAACTCTTGTAAATAGTGTCGTAGCACAGGAAGCCGTTACTCAAATAGTCGAAGTCGGAACTATGGTAACACATGTAGGCGATGAAAACGGACAAGCCTCTATTGCTGAAGAAAAACCAAAACTAGAAATCCCAAGCCAACCAGCTCCAGCAACTGCTCCTGCTGAGGAAAACAAAGCTCTTCCTCAAGGTCCAGCTCCTGTGGCAACAGAGAAAAAACTTCCTGAAACAGGAAGTCACGATTCTGCAGGACTAGTAGTCGCAGGACTCATGGCCTCACTAGCAGCCTATGGACTCACTAAAAGAAAAGAAGACTAAGTCTTTTCGATAAAAAATAAACAGCGAGATCAAAGCTCGCTGTTTATTTTTTAATTAATCACCCAGTCCAAGACGGTCAAAGATATCATCCACTCGTTTAGTGTAGTAAAGAGGATTAAAGATTTCGTCGATTTCTTCTTGCGTGAGGCGTGATGTCACCTCTGGATCTGCTTCGAGAAGTGGTTTGAAATCTACTTGGTTATCCCAAGAGTAGGCTGTTTTTGGTTGCACCAAGTCATAGGCTTGCTCACGGGTCATGCCTTTCTCAATCAAGGTCAACATAGCACGTTGGCTAAAGATAAGACCAAAAGTAGAGTTCATATTGCGGATCATGTTTTCTGGGAAGACTGTCAAGTTCTTGACGATATTTCCAAAACGGTTGAGCATGTAGTCAATCAAAATAGTCGTATCCGGTGTTATGATACGTTCAGCTGATGAGTGAGAGATATCACGTTCATGCCAGAGAGCAACATTCTCATAGGCCGTAATCATGTGACCACGGATAACACGCGCCAAACCTGTCATGTTTTCAGAACCGATAGGGTTGCGTTTGTGAGGCATAGCAGATGAACCTTTTTGCCCTTTGGCAAAGAATTCTTCCACTTCACGTTGTTCTGATTTTTGCAAACCACGAATCTCAGTCGCCATACGCTCAATAGAAGTCGCGATGCTGGCAAGAACCGCAAAGTACTCAGCGTGAAGATCACGAGGAAGCACCTGTGTAGAGATTTCTTGGGCACGGATACCAAGCTTGTCGCAGACGTATTGCTCTACAAACGGTGGGATGTTGGCGAAGTTTCCAACCGCACCAGAGATCTTACCAGCTTCAACACCAGCAGCCGCATGCTCGAAACGCTCTATATTGCGCTTCATTTCACTGTACCAAGTCGCCAATTTAAGACCAAAGGTTGTCGGCTCAGCGTGAACACCATGAGTACGCCCCATCATAATAGTGAACTTGTGCTCCTTAGCCTTGTCAGCGATGATGTTGGTAAAGTTTTCAAGGTCACGACGGATAATGTCGTTGGCCTGCTTGTAGAGGTAACCGTAGGCCGTATCCACCACGTCGGTAGAAGTCAACCCATAGTGAACCCACTTGCGCTCTTCACCAAGAGTCTCAGAAACCGCACGTGTGAAGGCAACCACATCGTGACGAGTCTCTTGCTCAATCTCCAAAATACGGTCGATGTCAAAGTCCGCTTTTTCGCGAATCAAAGCTACATCTTCCTTAGGGATTTCCCCCAACTCAGCCCATGCCTCGTCAGCCAAGATTTCCACCTCAAGCCAAGCACGGTATTTATTTTCTTCACTCCAAATGTTCGCCATCTCAGGGCGTGAATAACGGTTTAGCATGTTTATTTTTCTCCTTCATCAAAATTGTAAATCTTTGTTTTGGCAATTTCTACATCAACTTTAAAGTTTTTATCTGGGGTACAAATTTCTAATTGATTGTTTCCATCATTAATAGCATTATATAAATCAATACTTCCTTGGACTATCAATACTCCCTCAAGTGTTGATTTTGCTTCAATTCTATCTCCAATAGTAATAAAATTGTAGTCATCTTTCTTCAATCCTGTTACCGACATGGGGATTGCGGTCCCAAAACGCTGAAGATCTTGTAAATGACTATCCTCAGAAGCAAAATGAGCTAAACTTAAACCGCTCTCTCTAAACTTAAATCTATTTGCCATAGTAACTACAAAGTTTCCATTAATAATAACTCTGTTTAATGAAATCGGGGTATAACTCAGATTATCGATTTTTAGATATACTAATAGGTAAACCATAGGTATTTGAGACCATAGGCTTTGATCTTGCTCACGATCCAAATAAAGTTTATTAGGCAATGCACCCTCTGAAAGAGGGGTAGGTCTAAAAATTAATTGCGTTACTTTCAATTTTGTACTATTTCTTCTAAATGATAGAAAACTTACTGCTAGACTAATCCCAGAAAATAATAATGCAAGTGCTGAAATTCCAATTGTTATAAAATCTTTTATTTGGAAGTCCCAAATTGTATTACCGACAGCAGTTAATAATGTCGCCATTTTAATTTTCCTCCTAAAAATCCTCTTTCCCAATCGCCACAGAGGGATAATGTGCCAACTGGTTCAAGTCCGTATCTTGTGGTAAATCATAGATGGCAAGATAGTCATTCGGAAACTGTTTTGTCAATTCAGCCAATTTATCATAAACAGCTTGCTCGTCTGCTGACGCAAATACGACTTCAACGACGGCTTTTTCTTTGTCAGCTTGGACATAGGCATGAACAATGATTTTAATCATAGGCAACTCCTAAAAATCAATCCCTTTCCAGCAGTAGTTGACTGACTCCTCTTGCCGATGTTTCGTCTGCGACAAGCCTAGTCAACTTTGCAGGGGTAAGACAACGGACCTTATAACTGGGGTCCTGTCTTACTCCCCAAACTCCTCCACGCTATCCGGCATATCACTAAACAAAGTCACGTGTCCCATCTTGCGGTTGTGTTTCGCTTCTATTTTACCATACATGTGGAGATGGACGCTTGGATTTTCTGTGACATATTTTTCAGCGGTCTCGACATGCTGGCCGAGAACGTTGAGCATAACAGCTGGTGCATGCAGTTTAATGGCGGGCAATGGTGCTCCCAGAACTCCCAGAATATGAGTGTCAAACTGGGAGAAGTCACAGGCTTCGATTGAGTAGTGACCTGAATTGTGTGGACGTGGAGCAATCTCATTGACGATAATGTCGTCAGCTGTCGCAAACATTTCCACACAGAGCGTTCCAGACAAGTTGAGTTGCTCAGCGATTCTCACGGCCATGGCTTTTGCTTTTTCAGCTAGACTTTCTGAAATGCGGGCTGGCACGATGGTCTTAGACAGAATGTTGTTGCGGTGGATATTTTCCTGAACAGGGAAGACTGTCACATCCTTACCATTTCCTGACACGATGACAGAAATTTCAAGGTCAAAGTTGACAAATTCTTCCAAAACGCAGTCTGCTGAATCTACTAACGCATAGGCTTCTTCCAAATCTTCTGCTGAGCGAATGACCTTTTGTCCATGGCCATCATAACCACCAGTCGCAGTCTTGAGGACATAGTTTTTGGCCAGGTCAATATCTGCCAAGTCTTGGCTAGAAGTCACAATCTTGTATGGTGCCACAGTGACTTGAGCCTTGTTTGAGAGGAAGTCCTTTTCAAAGATGCGATTTTGGGAGATGCGAAGCAGGTCTGTCCCTTGTGGAAGTTGTCCATCTTTGATAACAACATCCAGACCGTCAGCATCGACATTCTCAAACTCATAAGTCAAGACATCGCAACGCTCCGCCAACTGACGGAGGGCATCCACATCGTTATAAGGTGCCACGATGATTTCCGCCACGCGAGAGGCTGGGCAATCAGCCGCAGGATCTAGCGCGATAACCTTGTGGCCCATGTAGATAGCAGAAATAGCCATCATTTGACCCAGCTGGCCGCCACCGATAATTCCGATTGTTTTAGATGAGCTCATTTGACGACTCCTCTGCGATTTTTCCTTGTTCTTCTGCGAAATCTGCCAAAGCTGTCGCGATGGCCTGATCCTCTACTGAAAGAAGACGGAGGGCGAAGAGAGCCGCATTTGTCGCACCAGCTTCACCGATAGCCATTGTCGCCACAGGCACACCGCCCGGCATCTGTACGATAGAGTAGAGCGAGTCCACGCCACTAAGAGCACGTGATTTGACAGGCACCCCGATGACAGGAAGAGTTGTTTTTGCTGCTACCATTCCTGGCAAGTGGGCTGCGCCACCCGCACCTGCAATAATGATCTTGATACCGCGACTCCGTGCTTCCTCGGCATGTTTGAACATGAGGTCAGGTGTGCGGTGGGCAGAGACAACTTTCTTTTCGTAGGCTACACCGAAGCGGTCTAGGACTTCTGCTGTTTTTTGCATGGTTGCCCAGTCAGATTTTGAGCCCATGATGATGGAAATAATTGGTTTAGTCATAATTTTTCCTTTTTTCTTCTTTTTTGATAATGGTCTTAGGTGGTGGGGACGGAAGCAAACCTTCGGTTTCATTCCTAAACTTTGAGCCTAGGGTCTCAAAGTTTCCCTAGACCAGAACAGATACTGTTCTGGTCTTTTCACCACGGCGACCATTATCTTACTTTGGCTCGCTTTCGCTCGCCATGACAAATTTAGTAACTGTTAATCTTTTATAGCCTTGCTTCCGATATCAGTTCGGTAAAAGAGACCTTCTGTTTGTTGTTGGGCAAGCTCTTGGTAAATGGTATCTTGGGCTTCTTTGACGGTGGCTGCTGTGGTGACGAGCATATAGACACGTCCGCCGTTTGATAGCAGCGCTCTACTATTTTCCGCAAACTTAGCCCCTGCATAGTAGGTGATGATATCTCCCTCGGTTTTTGCCGGCAATGCAACACCCTTTTCATATTCTAGCGGGTAACCGTTTGATGCGACAACTACACCAAGCGTCACACCCTTGTCCGTCCAAGTGATATTTGGTTCCTTGCCATCCAGAATAGCCGTAATATTTTGTGCAAAGTCAGAGGTAAGACGAGGCAGGATAATCTGGGTTTCAGGATCTCCAAAACGAGCGTTGAACTCGATAACCTTAGGACCGTCCGCTGTCAAGATAAGCCCCGCATAAAGAACACCCAGATAAGGGCGCCCTTCTTTAATCATCCCTTCTAGGACTGGCTTGACAATGGTATCAACCGCTGTGGCAACCACGCTCTGCGGCAAGTGGAGAACTGGCGAATAGGCCCCCATCCCACCAGTGTTAGGACCCTTATCGCCATCGTAGGCACGTTTGTGGTCCTGAGCTGTTGGCATGATGTAGAACTTGTCACCATTGACAAAAGCAAAGAGAGAGAACTCTTCTCCGTCGAGGAATTCCTCAATAACCACACGCGCACCCGAATCACCGAATTTATTGTCCAAGAGCATCTCATGAGCGGCTTCGACCGCTTGCTCAACCGTTTCAGCTACGACAACACCTTTCCCGAGCGCCAATCCATCCGCCTTGACAACGATAGGAGCGCCTTTCTCCTCGATATAGGCTTTGGCCTCCTCGAAATCTGAAAATGTGCCATAGGCTGCTGTCGGAACGCCGTACTTGACCATGATTTCCTTAGCAAAATCCTTGGACCACTCCAGCTCCGCTGCCAATCTTGTCGGACCAAAGGCTTTGAGACCAGCTTGGTTAAAATCATCCACAATACCAGCCGCAAGGGCATCATCTGGACCGATGAAGGTCCAAGCAATATCGTTGGCTTTTGCAAACTCAATCAGTTTAGAATGTTCGGAAATAGAGATATTCACTAATTCCAGACCATCCAGAGTCATCCCATCATTCCCAGGAGCAACAAAGACCTGCTCAACATCCCGAGACGCCAACAACTTCTTAGCAATCGCATGCTCACGACCACCAGAACCGACAACAAGCAGTTTCATTCTTCAACCTCTTTTGCGAATTATTTACTAATATTATACCATAATCGTTCGTTTTAATCTTGTTTCATTCCGTATTTTTACGCAAAAAAGGAAAGAAACTGTTTTCTTTCCTTTAACGTTCTTAATGTCTAAAATGTCTCACCCCTGTGAAGACCATAGTCAAGCCATACTTGTCTGCCGCTTCGATAGATTCTTGGTCACGGACTGAACCTCCTGGCTGGATGATAGCCTTGATACCTGCTTTGGCGATTTCTTCCACATTATCCGCAAATGGGAAGAAGGCATCAGAAGCAAGCACAGCGCCGTCAAGACGGTCTTTAGCTTGGTCAATGGCAATACGGACTGAAGCCACACGGTTAGTTTGACCTGGACCAACACCAAGTGTCATGTGGTCGTTGGTCACGATAATTCCGTTTGATTTGACGTATTTAATAGCTTTCCAAGCAAACTCAAGAGCTGTCGCTTCTGTCTCAGTTGGCTGGCGTTTGGTCACCACTTGCCAGTCAGCTGGGCTTTCCTTGACCACGTCTTGGTTTTGCACCAGAAGTCCACCAACTACACCTGTGTATTCTGCTTCCACTTCACTGGCCTCTTGAGCATCAAATGGCAAGGCAAGGATACGCAAGTTTTTCTTTTTGTTGGTCAAAATGGCTAGCGCTTCATCCGTATAGCTCGGTGCGATGATGATCTCGAGGAAAACGCCGTGCATCTTCTCAGCAGTCGCAGCATCCACCTCACGGTTGAGAACGACAATACCACCGAAAATTGAGACTGGGTCAGACTCATAAGCATAGTCCCAAGCAGTCTCGATGTCATCAGCTTGACCAATCCCACATGGGTTCATGTGTTTGAGAGCCACAACGGTTGGACGGTCTTTAAAATCACGGATGATACGAATGGCCGCATCAGCGTCACGAATATTGTTGAATGACAATTCTTTCCCGTTAAGCTGTTTAGCGGATGCAATCGAGTAGTCAGTCGGCAAAGCTTTTTGGTAGAAATCCGCGTCTTGTTGAGGGTTCTCACCGTAACGCATGGCTTGCTTGAGGTCATAAGTCAAGGTCAACTTTTCAGGCTTGCTTTCACCCACTTGAGCTGTGAAATACTCTGCAATCAAGGCGTCATAAGCCGCTGTGTGACGGAAAACCTTGGCTGCCAAACGTTGACGGGTTTCGTAAGTCGTTTCACCATTGGCTGACAACTCGTCCAAAACCACTGTATAGTCAGCAGGGTCTACCACAACCGTCACGCTGGCATGGTTTTTAGCTGCTGAACGAAGCATAGATGGCCCACCGATATCGATGTTTTCAACCGCATCAGTGTACGTCACGTCTGGTTTAAGGATAGTTTCCTTAAATGGGTAAAGGTTTACCACCACAAGGTCAATCAATTCAATCTTATTATCTTTAGCCGCTTCCAGGTGACTATCCAAGTCACGACGAGCGAGAAGGCCACCGTGGATATTTGGATGAAGGGTCTTAACACGACCATCCATCATTTCTGGAAAACCAGTCACATCATCGATGGCAATGGTGTCCACCCCAGCATTATCAAGGGCAACCTTGGTCCCACCTGTCGAGATAATCTCCCAACCCCGTTTTTTAAGTTCTTGGGCAAATTCAACAATGCCCGCTTTGTCTGAGACGCTGATTAAGGCGCGTTTAGTCATGTTTTTTCCTTTCATTTTCAAACTCTCTACCTACGCATTTTTCGATTCATAAAGTATAGGAAGACGATTACCAAGACTCCCAAAATTACTGTCAGTAAAAATCTCCCCCAATAGGGAATCTCTGGGAAGAAAAAATTTACCAGTAAACGTAGAATGATTGCCAAGGTAATCAAGGCAAGTGTTTCCAACCATTTTTTCATTTACTTGTCCAACAATTCTCTAATAACTTCCGGATACAACTTGTACTCTGCTTCATGAATCCGTTCTTCAAAACTGTCGATGGTATCATTCGCTAGCCTTGGCACACGTACTTGTTTGATGACCTTGCCTGTATCCACACCAGAATCTACCCAGTGAATGGTCACACCAGACTGATTCACCCCAGCATTCCAAGCATCCTCAATCCCATGAGCTCCTGGAAATTCTGGCAAGTAGGCTGGATGAATGTTGATGATTCGTCCTTCATAAGCCGCCAATAAGGTTGGCCCAACGATTTTCATGTAGCCTGCTAGGCAAACAAAGTCAATCTGGTGTTCTTCCAAGAGTTCGACAAGTGCCGCTTCGTAGTCTGCCTTGCTCTCAAACTCTTTGAGTTCAAAAGCATAGGACAGAACGCCGAGCTTGTCTGCACGCTCAAGCACATAGGCATCACGATGGTCTGAAAAGACAAACTCTACTGGAAATTGTTCCGCTATCACCTGAAAATTTGAGCCATTACCAGAGGCAAAAACCGCTATTTTTTTCATTTGATGATGACACTTTCGTTTTCTTTCTTGACGATGCGACCAATTTCATAGACCGGTTCATCCAACAATTCCTTGATGCGAATTACATTTTCAGGGCTAACTGCTAGCATAAGTCCCACACCCATATTGAAGATTTCAAACATTTCTTCGTGTTTGATCTGACCGTATTTTTCAAGGGCTTTGAAAATTGGAAGCACTGGAACTTTGCTTTCATCAATTTCAGCAGCTAGATCATCTGCAAACATACGAGGGACATTTTCGATAAAGCCACCACCTGTGATGTGGGCAATGCCGTTGACCAACTCTTCTTTGATGAGCGGCAAGACAGCCTTGACGTAGATACGAGTCGGCTCAAGAAGAACTTCCTTGAGTTTCTTGCCTTCCAATTCTGGCAAGACTTCCTCACCTGTGTAGTCGGCAAAGACACGACGGACGAGTGAGTAACCATTTGAGTGGATACCACTTGAGGCAAGTCCGAGAAGAACATCGCCTTCTGCCACCTTTGAACCGTCAATAATTTGAGATTTTTCTGCCACACCGACCGCAAAACCAGCCAAGTCATAGTCATCTTCACCATACATACCCGGCATTTCAGCTGTTTCCCCACCGATAAGGGCAGCACCAGCCTGCACACAGCCCTCTGCCACTCCAGCAACCACTTGTTCTAGTTTAGCTGGTTCATTCTTTCCTGTCGCCACATAGTCGAGGAAATAGAGGGGCTCCGCACCTGCAGCGATGATATCATTGACACACATGGCCACACAGTCCTGCCCAATCGTGTCATGCTTATCATACTTGATAGCCAACATGAGTTTAGTTCCAACACCATCAGTTCCTGAGATCAAGACGGGCTCTTTGACACCTGTTTTTGAAAGATCAAATATGCCACCAAAGCCACCTAGAGCTCCCATGACACCCGCACGCTCCGTGCGAGCCACGTGCTTTTTGATCCGCTCAACAACTTCATAACCCGCTTCAACATCTACACCCGACTGGGCATACGCATTTTTATTTGCCATTTTATTTTTCCTTTTCTTTGAGAAGATTTCGACGTATTTTTAGATAAACAATTATTTTATCTAAAAATATTAGTCAGGGTTCTAGCTTTGGCCCCATAAGGCAAAGCATCTACTGACAAATGCTTTAGCTTTTAGTCAGTAGCGAGACGTGGAGCATAAGCATTTTTATTTATCATCTTCTCTTCCTTTCATGGAGAGTCTTTATCCGTCTATTTGTAAAAACTGGTCTTATCCCCCAAGCTTCTACGATATTCTTCCTCATAGTCGTAGAGAGGAGTTGGGTAGTCTCCATCAAAATAAGCGACACAGAGACCACCGTTCGGTGCATCTGTTTCGATGCCGATAGAATCAATCAAGCCATCAATCGAAAGATAGGTCAGGCTATCCGCACCAATGATTTGGCAGGTTTCTTCGACTGTATGATTAGCCGCAATCAACTCCTGACGCGTCTGGATATCAATCCCGTAGAAACATGGATAAGCCAGCGCTGGACTGCCAATAGCAACGTGAACCTCAGACGCACCTGCTTCTTTCAAGAGTTGAACAATACGGCGAGAGGTTGTCCCACGAACAATAGAGTCATCAATCATAACCACACGCTTGCCTTTGACAACACCTGAAACAGCAGATAGTTTCATCCGCACCCCTTGCTCCCGCAATTCTTGAGTCGGTTGAATAAAGGTCCGTTGCGTGTATTGGTTCTTGATGAGGCCCATTTCATTTGGTAGTCCGGATTCTTCCGCAAATCCCATAGCCGCGCTGAGGGAAGAATTGGGCACACCTACCACAATATCTGCCTCATGCTTGAATTCACGCGCCAATTGGGCACCCATACGTTTACGAGCCGTATGGACATTGACACCATGAATATTAGAATCAGGGCGGGCAAAATAGATATACTCCATAGAACAGATTGCTAACTGAGTATCATCTGTATAGCTATCATACTGGATGCCCTTGTCATCAATGATCACAATCTCACCTGGCTTCAAATCACGAATCCATTCAGCACCAATAACCTCAAAAGCACAGGTTTCAGAGGAAACAACCACCGCTCCATTAGCCATTTTCCCGATAGAAAGCGGACGGAAACCATTGGGGTCAAGAGCCGCAATCAACTTGTCCTCAAACAGCAAGATATAGGCAAAACCACCTTTGACAAGGCTGAGCGCCTCCTTGATTTTTCCCATTAAGTTCGGATTGTGACTACGACGAATGAGATGAGCCAAGATTTCCGAGTCCGAAGTCGCGCTGAAAATTGCTCCTCTTTGTTCCAATTCTTTCTTGAGAGAGGCTGCATTAGTCAGATTTCCATTATGAGCCAAACCAAACTGCATATCATGAAAACGGAAGAGGAAGGGCTGAATGTTATCTACAGAAGCTTCGCCAGCAGTCGCGTAACGCACATGCCCAATCGCACCAGTTCCCGTCAATTTATCCAAATTAGCAGGATTTCTGAAGACTTCTGATAAAAGTCCCATGTCACGATGGCGCTTCAATTGTCCCTGATCGTTGGAGAGGATTCCTGCCCCCTCCTGACCACGGTGCTGAAGACTATGGAGACCAAAATAGGTCAATTTAGCAGCATCTGGATGTCCCCAGATACCGAAAACACCACATTCTTCATTAAGAGATTTTACTTCGTATGTCATTTTATATACCTAATTTTTATTTGTGTAGCACCAAGAGCTAAATCTACATGACTTTTACATTACTGCTACTATCTATTAGAACATCTGCAAGTCTTATTTTCCAGTAAAGTATTTAACCGCTGACGCGAACAGGTGCTGGTCTTTATTGCCTGGGATATTTTGGAAAAGACCGTCTTCATAACGTTCTGAGTGTCCCATCTTACCGATGATTTGGCCGTTCTTGCTGGTAATTCCTTCGATGGCATGGACAGAACCATTCGGATTGAACTTAGAATCCATACTTGGTTTTCCATCAAAGTCAACATATTGGCTGAAGATTTGTCCATTGTCACGGAGTTCAGCGAATTCCTCAGCCGTCACGACAAACTTCCCTTCACCGTGCGAAACAGGAATAGCGTGGATATCGCCCACTTGCACCCCAGTCAACCATGGCGAGTTGGTATTGGCAATCCGGGTTTCCACCATCTTAGCCACGTGTTGGTTGGCATCATTATAGAAGAGGGTTGGGCTCGTACTGCTGGCATCTTCAAAGTTTCCGTATGGAAGAAGACCTGATTTGACCAAAGCCTGGAATCCATTACAGATACCGATAATCAAGCCACCACGAGCGATAAAGCCATCAATCGCTGCACGCACTTTTTCATTGAGCAGAATGTTGACGATAAACTTGGCTGATCCATCTGGTTCGTCCGCAGCTGAGAATCCACCTGCAAAGAAGAGAATGTTAGCCTTGCCGATATTGTCAACCATGGTTTCAACTGACTTGACAATAGCTTCTTCATTCAAGGTCACAAATGGTACCAAGTTGATCTCTGCACCTTCTTTTTCAAATGCCTTAGCTGAGTCATATTCTGAGTTGGTTCCTGGAAAGACTGGGATATAAACCACAGGTTTTTCAACCTTTTCTTTGGCATTAATCACAACATCTGATGCCACAGCTGGTACTTCAGCCAGTTCTTTGGCTTGGGCAAACTCTGTTGGGTAAACTTCTTCCAGTTTTCCTTGGAAGGCATTGTCAAGTTTGTGTCCATCTAACTTCACACCGTTGACAAGAAGTGTAAAGTCTGCACTTGTTTGACCGATTTTCTCTACTCCAGCAATTTCTTCAGGAGATGTGAAGACAAATCCGCCTAATTGAGCTGTCAAAGCCGTTTCAAGTTCAGGCAAGATAACCTCTGCACCGATATGATTTCCAAAAGTAGCAAGTGCCAAACTTTCAACCACACCACCATATTTGACAGCTGATGCAGATGTCACTTTGTGACCAGCTTGGATGTCTTCAAACTGAGCAAAATTAGACTTAATCAAGTCAAAATCAATCTCTGCAGCAAGAGCTTGACCTGGGATATAGTAGATGTTTTCCCCAACAGCTTTAAATTCTGGAGAGAGCACATTACGGCTATCTGCTGTTGTCACTCCAAAAGCAACCAAGGTTGGTGGCACCGTCAATTCTTCAAAAGTACCAGACATGGAGTCCTTACCACCGATAGATGGCAAACCAAGCTGGATTTGTGCCTCGATAGAACCTAGAAGAGCAGCTACTGGCTGACCAAAACGCTCAGCTTGCTTGTCCATGCGCTCAAAGTACTCTTGGTAAGAGAAACGAGCTTTAGACCAGTTTGCACCAGCAGCAACCAAACGAGCAGTTGCTTCGATTACCGCATAGGCAGCACCGTGATATGGAGACCATTCTGCAATATAAGGGTTGAAACCTTGAGCAATGACTGACGCCGTATGAGTCACACCGTGTTGAACTGGCAATTTCTGCACAGAAGCCTCAGTTGGTGTAAGTTGGTAGCGACCACCAAGTGGGTGATTAACCGTAGAACGTCCAACAGAGCAGTCAAAGATAGTCTGTAATCCTTTTTGACTCGCATGATTCAAATCAGATAGAACCGCAAGGGTATCAGCTTCAAGTGTATCAGAGTTTGTTGTGCGCTCTTCTGGGAGCTTGACATCCTTGTCCACAACCTTAGCATTGACGACCACGCGCACACCGTTTGTATCAAGGAAACGACGCTCCAAGTCCACGATTGTCTCACCATTCCAGTGCATAACCAGATTTGGTTTTTCCGTCACTGTCGCAACCACAACAGCGTCAATATTCTCTTTGTTACATTCAGCAACGAAGGCATCCACATCTTCAGGACGAACCACGACTGCCATCCGTTCTTGAGATTCAGAGATGGCAATTTCGGTACCATTCAAGCCCTGGTATTTAAGAGGCACCTTGTTGAGGTCGATTTCAAGACCGTCTGCCAATTCACCGATAGCCACACAGACACCACCTGCTCCAAAGTCATTGGACTTCTTGATAAGACGAGTGACATCGCCATTACGGAAAAGGCGCTGAATCTTGCGTTCTTCGATGGCATTCCCTTTTTGAACCTCAGCACCAGCAGTCTCAACTGACTCAACTGTTTGAACCTTAGAAGAACCTGTCGCACCACCGACACCATCACGTCCAGTCTTACCTCCAAGGAGAATAATCACATCTCCCGCTTCCGGTTTTTCACGGACGACATTGCCCTTAGGAGCCGCTCCGACAACAGCACCTAGCTCCATGCGTTTAGCCACAAAGCCTGGGTGGAAATACTCACGAACGTAGGTCGTTGCAAGCCCAATCTGGTTACCATATGAAGAATAACCATGAGCCGCTGTTTTAGAAATAACCTGTTGTGGCAGTTTACCAGCACGAGTTTCTGAAATCGGTGTGGTAATATCTCCAGCACCCGAGATACGCATGGCTTGGTAGACATATGAGCGACCTGACAATGGATCACGAATGGCTCCACCGATACAGGTAGCAGCCCCACCAAATGGTTCAATCTCAGTTGGGTGGTTGTGAGTTTCATTTTTAAACATGAGGAGCCAAGGTTCCTTGATACCATCAACGTCCACTTCGATTTCTACTGAGCAGGCGTTTATTTCATCAGACACTTCCATATCGTCCAAACGTCCATTAGCACGCTCATAACGACCGAAAATAGTCGCCATATCCATCAAGGTTTGTGGTTTTTCAGAACGCCCCAACTCATCACGCATGGCAATATATTTTTCATAGGTTGACTGCAATTGTTTTTGGAATTTAGAAGCTGAAAAGTCGATGTGTTTCAATTCAGTCTCGAAAGTGGTGTGACGGCAGTGGTCAGACCAGTAAGTGTCCAAAACCTTGAGTTCAGTCTCAGTTGGCACGCGCCCGATTGACTTAAAGTAGTCTTGGATAAAGAGCAAATCATCCACTTCCATTGCCATCCCTTGCTCGGCTTTGTAGCGGGCAAAATCTTCTGCTGTATAGCTTTCAAAGAAAGTCAATTTAGGAATGGTCTTGTCTGACTCTGAAAATTCCTGCTTGGCAATCCCTGTCGTGATGTCCTTGAAACGAGAATCAACTGGATTGAGCAAGTAGTTCTTGACCGCTTCCAACTCAGTCGCATCAATATCTTTATTCACCAAGTAAAGTTGGGCTGTATTAACCGTTACATCACTCGAACTTCCTAGTAAAAGCAAGGCTTCCTGTGAAGAAGCCGCACGCTGGTCAAACTGCCCTGGCAGGCTTTCAATAGCAAAGAAAGCATAGTTAGCAAGATCCGCCTGCACAGTCGCTTCGTCCAAGACGTGGTCTGTCACCTGCTCAGAGAAGATGTGTTTCTCTGCAGGCGCAAACAGGTCCTTAGCCAAGTTAAAGACATCATACACTTGCACAATACGAATACTTTTCAAGCTTGAAAGTCCCAAGTTATGCTGGAGTTCTCTAACCAAACTCTCTGATTTGACCTGAAAATCAGCCTTTTTTTCAACAAAAATACGTTTATCCATCAATTCTTATTCCTTTATTTCAGCTCTTACAATGTTCCCAAACAGCCTTGAGGTTGTTATTTCAATTCCTGCAACTTTTCCCAGACAATCTCGTAAACGTCTGTTAGCTCTCCTAATCCCCTACGGAGTGAAAAGGTCTGGGGGACCTTTTCAGCCTGAGTCCTTTTAGTTGAGAGACGAAGGTTTTCCGTTGCAAACAGATTATTTCAAATCTTGCAGCTTCTCCCAAACAACTTCATAAACATCGGTTAATTCACCTAGTCCCCTACGGAAAACATCCTTATCCATGTGGTTGCCATCCGCATCCCACAAGCGACAGTTATCCGGTGAAAATTCATCTGCTAAGATAATCTTGCCATCCTTGTCAAAACCGAACTCTAGCTTAAAGTCAATCAACTTAAGCCCAATCTCAGCAAACCAGACTTTCAAAAGTTCATTGATACGACGGGTTTCTTCCTTCAAGTAGGAAATCTGCTGGTCATCCGCAATCTGTAGGAATTTCACATGCTCATCATTGATGAATGGATCATCCAAATCATCATTTTTGTAGTAAAATTCAACAATCGGAGTCTCAAATGCGATTCCTTCGTCTACGCCAAAACGTTTTGAAAAGGAACCAGCCGTGTAGTTGCGTAGCACGACTTCCAAAGGAATGATTTCCACCTTTTTATTGAGTTGTTCCGTGTCTGAAATTTTCTCCACAAAGTGAGTCTCCACACCAGCCGCATTTAATTTCTCAAAAATAAAAGATGAAATCTGATTATTCAACACTCCCTTGCCCGCAATCTGCTCCTTCTTAACACCATTGAAAGCAGTCGCCTGGTCCTTGTAAGTTGAAATAATAAGATTTTCATCCTCAGTTGTATAGATATCTTTAGCTTTTCCCGAATAGATCAATTGTTTTGACATTTTAAAGTTCGCCTTTCGTATTACTTGAGCACATTCTACCATAAAAAACCTAAAATTACAAGAATTTAACCGAATAAATAGAACAATAATCTCAAAAAACGTAAAGAAAAAACTGCAAGAAGCAGCTTTCTCACAGTTTTAAAATCATTTAACTCTAAAAACACGAACATTACTCTTTGTTCAAAAATTGATCCAAATAATAGCGCAGATAACTTTTCTTACCTGTAATCATCTGCAGACGACCTTCCACCCCGTACCGAAGTTTTTCTGCCTGCTCAGAAGTTAGATCAGTCTCCGCCTCGATTTTAAAGAAATTCCCTTTTTCAGTCTTAGTAGCTGTCGCATCAATACTTGTAATAGTCGAATCTAGGAAAATTTGATTCTTGGTATCATGAGTCGTCGTATAACGAACAGAGTCCCCAATCTTGACTCTTGCTACATCCTTTGAACTTAGATAAGCTGTAAGTTTGGCTTTCCCTTCTTTTTCCAAGGACGGATAGAGTTGGGCTAGTAGGGCACCTTCTGCTACCATGCTAGAATCACTGGTCTCAGGATTAATGTGAAGCACCCCATCCTCACTGGCCGTAATTTTCCCCTTGTCTAGAAGACTTCCCTGTACTTTCTTACCTGACTCCACCTCCAAGATTTTCTGATCTAGAAGGGTCAATTCCTGACCAACCTTAGCCAAGTGTTGTGATTTGAGGGATTCCAATTGACTGCTTAAGCCTGACACATAGGCTTGCTGGGTACCTGAACCTGCATACTGGACGCGGTAAGTAGCGAGACTGGATTCTAACTGAGAAAGCTGAGCTTCAACCTGCGCAACAGCCTGAGCCTTAGTTTGCGGATTTTCCTCACCCTGAGACTTGTAAGACTGGTAGAGAGAGTAGGCTAGATTCTGACTGGCCAAGGAAGTACCTGTTTCAATAGCTGACTTAGCTGTCTGGTAATCGCGAATTTTAGCCTCTGTTTGGCTGATGAGGTTGCCGATTTCAGCTTGGGTTTGACTAGCTGCTGCATTCTGGGACGCGATGGTCTCATTTTGTTGCGATGTACTAGCCCTAAGACTGCTTGCTTGACTGATGTAGTCGCGAAAGGTGGCTTGGTAGCCAAATTTATCCTCCTCTGGAAAGTGGTTCTCCCCTTCTTGCAGACTTTTTTGCAAATACTCCAATTGCTTTTTTTGATCCTTAAGCATGTCCAACTGACTAGCATAGGCCTCCGCTTGGACACCCTCTGCCCCTTCTTGATATTGAACCAACAGTTCTCCCTTTTTAACCAGCTTATTTTCTTCCAAATGATTGACAAGAATGCGATTGTTGCTAGTTGACTGGATATTTGCAAGGATACGACTAGGCTCAATAGTAGCTCTAGTAGACAAACTCATCTCCTTCTCTGCCAAAGTTGCAAAACCAAGCAAAAACACGAGCAGAAGGGACATGGGGACAATCACCCGACTGGAAAAATTATGGTAACGACGATTATAAAACTCCGCACTTTCTAAAAATTCTGGTTTCATCCTCTCCTCTTTCTAGCTATTCACCAAATGGGCGTAAAAGCCACCCTGTGCAAGTAAATCAGCATGATTTCCTTCTTCAACAATCTTGCCCTGATCCAAAACAACCACCTTCTCTGTCCGCTCAGCAATGCTCAAGCGGTGGGCGATGAAAATCAAGGTCTTATCTAAAGCCATGAGATTATCTACAATTCGCTTCTCTGTCAAAATATCCAAACTGCTGGTCGCCTCATCCAAAATCAAGACAGGCGCATCTGTCAAGAGAGCACGCGCCAGAGCGATTCTCTGACGTTGACCACCTGAAATTCCTGCCCCATCCGAAGTCAATTCTGTCTGGTAATTCAGGGGCATACGCTCAATGTCCTCCCGAATCTCTGCCAACTCTACCGCCCGTAAGATATCTTCCTGTGTCGTCCCCTCCTTGGCTCCCAAAAGAAGATTCTCCAAAATCGTTCCGTTAAAGACATAAGGTTGTTGAGGCAGATAGTTGATATACTGGCGCAGGGCTTTTTTATCAATCTGATTGAGATTGACACCACCCAGACTAATCTCTCCTTGACTTGGGTCGTAAAAATTAACCATCATCTTAGCTAAGGTCGTCTTACCTGACCCCGAAATCCCCACAAAAGCCACCTTAGAGCCTTTGGGAATAGTCAAATTGATATCTGACAAGACATCTCGACCATAGCCATACTTGTAATGAACCTGCTTGAAGGTCATATCTCCCTTCATCAAGCTCAGATCCTCAACTGTTTTCTTCTCATCAAACTCAGAAGCTACCAGATAAACCTCATTTAGACGGTTATTGGCAACCTGCGCTGTCTGAAGCTTAGTTTGCAGGTTGATGATATTCTCCAAAGGATTAGTAAAGTAAACCAGCAAGGTATTATAGGTAATCAACTGCCCCAAACTCATCTTGCCATCCATGACCAGAACAGCCCCCATCCAGAGAATGCCGACATTGAGCAAGAGATGGGCAACCTTTTTCAGAGCCTTTTGCTGACTCTCTGCTCGACTATAGGTAAAGGATTTTTTCAGATAATCCACAAATTCCTTGTCAATCTTTTGGTAACGCTGACTTTCACTGGTCAAGGACTTGATAGTTTCAATACCATTGATGTCCTCAATGATAGAAGAAGACAGAACCGCATTGGCTTCCATGGTATCCCGATTCATCTTTTCAAACGGCTTCATGAAGGCAAAGATAATCACTGTGTAGATAGGGAGCGCCAATAAAGTCATGAAAAAGAGATTGGTATTTTGTGAAAATAAAACAAGGGAAATAATGACAACCGTTGATACATCTAGGAAAATCGAAAGAATGGTCGAAGCCAGCGCATCAATGATACTGTTAGCATCCGTGAAACGAGACACGATTTCCCCTGTACGACGTGTCGCAAAAAAGGACATAGGCAGGTGAAAAACATGCTTGATATAGGACAAAATCACATCAATAGACAAGCGTTGCCCCAAAACAAGTAAGAGATACTCCTGAGCGTAAGACAAGATTTGCTGGAGAATATAGACGATAACCAGCCCAATAGAAATAATCCCAAGCGTCGAACGCATCTGATCTGGCACATAGGTATCAATGATAGACTGCAGATAATAAGAACCCACAATGTTAATCAAGGTTACCAAGAGTGTTGCCAAAACGATATTAGCAATCAAGCCACGCTGCTTCACTAATATAGGGATAAAAGAGAGCAGACCATTCTTTTGATCCTTATGAGGCTTGTAGTCTGGACTAGGTGCCATAAAAAGAGTCACTCCTGTCCATTCTTCCGCAAAACGCTCACGTGACAGTTTGGTCAATTTCACCCCAGGATCCGGATCGGCAATATGAATGCTATCCTTATCCTGCCCAGTCACCACATAGTAGTGGAGCAATTTCCCTTCCTTAAGCACATGGGCAACAAAAGGAAAGGTCAAATCTGGCAAGTCAAAGAGCGCCATATCCGCCTTAATTGCTCGCGTCTCAAAACCAATTTCCTCTGCCACCTTGACCAAGCCCAAAGCCGTTGTCCCATCCATGGTTGTCTTGGCCAATTCTCGCAAGTGAGCCAAAGAATAATAACTACCATAGTAGCCAAAAACCATGGCTAATGAAGCTACACCGCAGTCCATCTGATCCACCTGCGGACGATAGTGACGTTTCCCAAATTTCATATTCATCTCCTTTTTCCTAATACTCAATGAAAATCAAAGAGCAAACTAGGAAACTAGCCGCAGGCTGCTCAAAACACTGTTTTGAGGTTGTAGATAAGACTGACGAAGTCAGCTCAAAACACTGTTTTGAGGTTGTAGATAAGACTGACGAAGTCAGTAACCATACCTACGGCAAGGCGACGTTGACGTGGTTTGAATTTGATTTTCGAAGAGTATAAACTCATCTGATAACAACTATCTTACCCCAATCCCCAAACAAAAACTGGACTTCCTTCCCAAATGCACCTATCTCCCTCCCAACTGCACTTTTAAGATAAAAAATAGGTAGAACAAACATTCTACCTAAAATATATATTTATTTCTTTTTCTTCCTAATTCTTTTGTCAATCATATATACAACGATAATCGAAAACAGCGGTGGTACAATATAACTCTTTTCACTCATTGTCAGCTGAAATCCCAGGGTTGCTAGTATCTTAAAGATGAAAATATTCATCAAAAATAGAAAAACAAATACTAAAAAATATCCTACAACCTTCTTCATTTCTTTTCTTCAACTTTCCTAATTTCTATAACTATTTTATCAAAAATATATGTAAAACTCCAAATAAATACCTCAACTGCACTTTCTTGGCAAAAAAATAGGCAGAACAAGCGCCCTGCCTAAAATATATATTTATAAAGATTAAAATGTAGATAATTGTCAAATAGGATATTTATATACATTCTTAGCAACATGCAACTCCTCTTATCTTGCTTCTTGCTATTCTTTACGTTTGACGACTTCTACCACATCCCCTACACTTTGGAGTTGGTCAATTTCCTCATCGCTGATTTCGATATTAAATTCATCTTCCAGTGTCAAGATAAACTCCATCAAATCAACTGAGTCAGCATCCAAGTCGTCTTTCAGACTCAAGGATTCTGTCACGACAAAGTCTTCTCCCTGTCGCTCTTGGATAATGGTCACAATACGGTCAAAAATTTCTTTTTCTGTCATCTCTTTTATTCTCCTGAAAATTCACGCGCAGTCTTGACAACTACGTCTGTTTCTAACATGGTACGAATCTGGCGAATCGTACTATAAACAGCCTTGGCATCGCTTGAGCCATGAGTCTTGACAACCGGTGCCTTGACACCAAACAAGACTGCTCCACCAACATCTGAGTAGTTGAGCTGTTTTTTCAAACCTCTGAGGCTGTCCTTGAGAAGGAGGGCGCCTAGTTTCGCTCGGAGACCACCACCAGTGATGGAGTTCTTGAGCAAGCCCATGATTCCCATAGCTGTCCCTTCAATGGATTTGAGCACAGCGTTTCCCGTGAAACCATCTGCCACGACCACATCTGCAACGCCATTCATCAAATCACGCGCTTCCACGTTTCCGATAAAGTTTAAACTTTCATCAGCTGCTAGTAATTCGTAAGTTTCCTTACGAAGCGGATCGCCCTTGCTACTCTCTGTTCCGTTATTGAGCAAGCCAACACGTGGTTGCGCAATTCCACGGACATTTTTAGCATAGAAGGATCCTAGAACCGCGTATTGATGAAGGTGCTGGGCTGTATTTTCCGCATTAGCACCGAGGTCTAGCATGTCAAAACCTCTCCCATCTACAGTCGGCAAGGTTGACATAAGTCCAGGACGATCGATGTTCTTGATACGACCCACGATGAAAAATCCTGCTGCTAGTAAAGCACCTGTATTTCCTGCGGAAAGAACAGCATCTGCTTCACCCTCTTTGACAGCCTTGGCTGCCAATACCATACTAGCATTTTTCTTCTTCCGAATAGCTCTCGTAGGTTCATCGTCTGAATCAATCTTTTCATCCGTATGGATAATGCTGACGCGCTCTGTTGCTGTTAAATATTGCTTGATTTTAGCTTCATCTCCGTAGAGTCGAACCTCGATATCTGAAAAGTCAGCTAGGGCTTGATTGACACCC
Organism: Streptococcus sp. HMSC063B03; assembly: GCF_001836965.1. Lineage (GTDB taxonomy): Bacteria > Bacillota > Bacilli > Lactobacillales > Streptococcaceae > Streptococcus > Streptococcus pneumoniae_F. The sequence continues at coordinate 58,531 of NZ_KV831030.1, forward strand.
TCAACGATGGCTTGAGGTGCGTAATCGCCCCCCATGGCATCTACTGCGATTTTTTTCATTTCTTTTCCTCTTTTAGTAATTGTCCCCAGTCGGATAGGGAATCAATAAATTTCTTTGATTTTAGGTGAATCCCAACGTACTCTTCGTATAGTTGATCCATAAATTTGCGTAGCTCTTGCTTGATTTCAGGCTTGAGCGAAATGGTCTCCAAGGTCTCAAAATCAATGGCTTGAAACTGATTGAGCAAATAAGGGATATTAGGATTGAGATGGCAACGTCTCTCATCTTCATGATAATGTTCTGGACAGAGGCAGGCTCCATATTTGAAAGAAAAGTCAAAAGCCTGACCGATCCGATGACAAAAAACACACTCATTAAAATTGAGACTAATCCCAAATCGAGTCAAGATTTGAATTTCAAAAATATTGGTCAAAACTTGATAATCCAATCCCTCTTCCATCAACTCCAAAGTTTTTTGCAAAAAAGCAAACAAGGGAGCATCCTGCTGATTGTCCTGCAAACTAGCATCTGTAAGAGCCGCCACGTAGGTCGCATAGGCCATGACAAAGAGATCGCTATTAATCTTTGGAAAGGTCATCACCTCATGATAGTCCTCAATGTAGCTAAGCCCGTCATCATTGATTCGTAAGAGAAATCGAGCCAGCACCAAGGGTTGAATAACAGGAGCCAGCTTAGACTGACCAGCGTGTTTGACAAAAAACATGCGCTTGCCAGCCTGTTCAGTAAAAATCTTGACTAGCTTGTCATCCTCACGAAAATTGCGATTATAAAGCACCAAGCCTTGACTCGTGATAGACTGAATCATGCTTCTCTCATGTACTCCTCAAGTCGTTTCATGGCTTCTTTGATAGTCTCCATGCTGGCTGCATAAGATAGGCGAACATATCCTTCTCCATAACGCCCAAAGGCAGCACCAGGAATAAAGGCAACAGCCTTCTTCTGAGCAAAATCCTTCAGAAAAGCAAAAGAATCTTGATTGTAACCCGCTGGAATCTTAGCAAAGATATAGAAGGCACCGTCTGGTTTGATAATCTCAAAACCAAGAGCAGTCATTTTCTCGATAATATAGTCCCGCCGCTGGATGTATTCCTTCTTCATAGGTTCCGCATCGTTTTTACCAGCCATCAAGGCTTCCACCGCAGCGTGTTGAGCCATGGTATTTGCGGCAGTGACCAAGTACTGGTGACTCTTGATCAACTGAGCTGTAAAGGCTGCAGGAGCGAAAATCAAGCCCAAACGCCAACCTGTCATAGCATGCGATTTAGACAAACCATTGATAATGATAGCTTGATCTCTCAACATAGTTCCTAGAGACACATGGGCTTCCCCTGTGTAGGTCAATTCTGAGTAGACCTCATCACAGACAACGAAAATTTCGTACTTGCGTAAAACAGCTGCCAAGGCTTCCAACTGCTCTCGACTATAGGTAATTCCTGTCGGATTAGCTGGATAGTTGAGAATAACCGCCTTGAGCTTGTCACCCTGCTCCAAAATGGCCTTCTCCAACATCTCAGGAGTCAAGACAAACCCATTTTCAGTCGTATCAATCTCGACAACCTCTGCCCCAACTAGATTGACAATTGGTTCATAACCTGGGTAGGCAGGAGCTGGCAAGAGTACCTTGTCTCCCTCTTCCAAAATAGCTGTCAAAGTAGCAGATAAAGCCTCTGTCGCCCCAATTGTAACCAAGATTTCATTTTCAGGAGCATAGTCCAGTTGGTACTTTTCCTTAACAAAGTCACTAGCTGCTTGACGTAAAGTCAGCAGGCCACTCATCCCTGTATAGTAGGATTGGTTCTGGTCAATCGCTCGCTTAGCCGCCTCCTTGACATGGTCTGGCGTTGTAAAATCAGGTTCCCCCAAGGTCAAACGCAAGACCCCAGGAATCTCCGAAATAGCCTGGTCAAACTGACGAATCAACGAAACTTGAATCTTATCTAACTGTTTATTAAAGCGCTTAGTTAAGTCCATAGATACCTCCTACTTTCAAAACGTATCTCTATTATACTACAAAAGCCCCCCGACCGCAAAAATACATTAGAGAATAGCTTTCCACTTTCTATTTTACTTTTCCTGTTTACAGGTCTATAATGGTAACAGATTCTATTTGGAGGTTTTTATGTCATTTCTATCAAAAAATGGAGCAGGCACCTTGGCCTGCCTTCTCATTTCCATCGTATCTTGGTACTTAGGAGGATTCTTCCCTGTGATTGGCGCGCCTGTTTTTGCGATTTTCATAGGCATGCTTCTCCATCCCTTTCTCTCGCCCTACAAACAACTGGATGCTGGATTGACCTTTAGTTCCAAGAAATTGCTCCAGTATGCTGTTATCTTGCTTGGTTTCGGTCTCAATATCTCGCAAGTCTTCGCAGTTGGGCAATCTTCACTCCCTGTCATTCTGTCCACCATCTCAATAGCCTTGATTGTTGCCTATCTCTTCCAGCGCTTCTTTGCACTGGACACAAAACTGGCCACCTTGATTGGAGTAGGTTCTTCTATCTGTGGGGGTTCTGCCATTGCGGCGACAGCGCCTGTTATTCACGCCAAGGAAAAGGAAGTCGCCCAAGCCATCTCCGTTATCTTTTTCTTCAATGTCTTGGCTGCGCTCATCTTTCCAACCCTCGGCACCTGGCTTCATCTATCCAATGACGGCTTCGCCCTCTTTGCAGGAACTGCAGTCAATGATACTTCCTCTGTAACCGCCACAGCTAGCGCCTGGGATAGTCTCTACCAGACAAATACCCTCGAATCCGCAACCATTGTCAAACTCACACGTACTCTGGCTATCATCCCCATCACTCTCTTTCTCTCCTATTGGCAAAGTCGCGAGCAAAAAAATAAGCAAGGCCTACAACTGAAAAAAGTCTTCCCACTTTTTATCCTTTACTTTATCCTTGCATCTCTCCTAACTACTATCCTAACCTCTCTCGGTGTGTCCAGTAGTTTCTTTACCCCACTCAAACAACTCTCCAAATTTCTCATTATCATGGCCATGAGTGCTATCGGTCTCAAAACCAATCTGGTAGCTATGGTCAAATCCAGCGGAAAATCCATTGTTCTCGGAGCCATCTGCTGGATTGCCATCATCCTGACCAGTCTTGGGATGCAGACCCTTATCGGCATTTTCTAACACAAAAGGTAGCCCACCAGCTACCTTTTTCTTATGCTTCCTCAATCAAGCGTGTATGTTCTCTCTTAATACAACGATTCATCACGATATCATCACATCCACCAGCACGCAAGATTTCTTCCGCTTCTAGACTTTCAAGTCCTAGCTGTGCCCAAAAAATCTTAGCATCAGCCTTGAGAAAATCACGCGCCACATCTGGCAAAAACTCACTGCGCCGGTAAACATTAACAATATCTACAGGAAAAGGAATCTCTGCTAGACTAGCATAAGCCTTTTCACCCAATATTTCACCACCTGCAGCCTTGGGATTGACTGGGATGATTTTATAACCCCGAGCCTGCATTTCCTTGGTTACTCGATTGCTGGTCGTTTCCTCACGGTCTGACAAACCCACCACAGCAAGCGTTTTACTCGTTGCTAAATACTGACGAATCACGCCATCACTTGGATTGATAAATTCTTGACTCATAGAAATCCTCCTTTTTCATCAGTATAGCACATTTTGAAAAGGCTTGCAGAATTTGACTACAAAAAAGCTCCCAGCAGTTCACTTCTGCTAGGAGTATGTTTTATTCTAAGTGAAAACTTAAATCTTTTTCTCAATACTGAAAAGTGGAGAAAGTGGGCGTTTTTCATGGATACGCACAATAGCATCTCCTAGGAGATGAGCGATTGAAATCTGCTCAATCTTATCAATCAAGCGCTCTTCTGGCAGGTAGATCGTATCCAAAACAACCAATTTCTTAATAGCTGAATTTTGGATATTGTCCATAGCAGGACCAGAAAGAACTGGGTGCGTACAGCTTGCATAGACTTCAACAGCACCAGCTTCTGCCAAGGCATCTGCCGCGTGACAAATCGTTCCAGCTGTATCAATCATATCATCAATCAAGATACAAGTCTTACCTTCGACCTTACCGATGATGTTCATGACTTCACTAGTATTCATCTTATCAACGCTACGACGTTTGTCAATGATAGCAATAGATGTTTTCAAAAATTCTGCCAACTTACGGGCACGAGTCACCCCTCCATGGTCTGGACTGACAACCACATAGTCAGAACCAACCATACCACGACGCTCAAAATAATCCGCAATCAGAGGAGCCCCCATCAAGTGATCCACAGGAATATCAAAGAATCCTTGAATCTGCGCAGCATGCAAGTCGATTGTCAATAAACGATCCACTCCAGCTACTTCAAGCATATTTGCAACAAGTTTTGAAGTGATTGGCTCACGCGCTCTCGCCTTTCTATCCTGACGTGCATACCCATAGTAAGGCATGACAACATTGACAGATTCTGCACTCGCACGCTTCAAAGCATCCACCATAATCAAAATTTCAAGCAGATTGTCATTTACAGGCGAACTAGTTGATTGTAAGATAAAGACGTGTTTCCCACGGATTGATTCTTCAATGTTGACCTGAATCTCTCCATCTGAAAATTGGCGAACACTTGATTTCCCCAACTCTATCCCAATCTCCTGCGCCACACGTTTTGCCAATTCTTGATTAGAAGAAAGGGCAAACAGCTTTAAATCAGAAAAAGACATGATTTCCTCCGGTATATATGTATCGCTTGTGCTTTTCACAAGATTTTTCCATTTACCATTGTAGCGCTTTTTGCACTATTTTTCAATCAAAAATAAAAGAAGGGCACCATATTTGTACCCTTGCATCATTCTTTTAAAAAATATTCTAGTTCATCAACTCATTGTGTTTCTCAACAAAACGATAAGCCTGATAAAAACCATAGAGAGTAATAGCCGTAACCACTGGAATCGCTAAAGGCAACTCTGTCTCCAATTCAACAAAAGGAGAATTAAACAAGAAGTGAGTTCCCAAGGCTAAACCTAGGAAAATAAGCCCCTGTTTCTTGCCAACCTTCTGCCCTTTATAGGCTCTGTAAAGCAAGTAAACACCTACTACAGCCAGACCTGAAAAAGTCCAGTGAGAGGCAATTCCTGAGATGATACGCTCTAAAATTCTCGAAATAGTAAAGTCAAATCCCTCTGGCAAATCCGTACGAATATAGCCAATATCCTCAATCATTTGAAATCCCAAACCAGAAGCAATCCCTAGTAAAAACAAAGATTTTAATTTTCGCACAGGAATCAAAGCTAAAACAAAGACAAGTGGTAACAATTTCAAGGGTTCTTCTACCAAAGGAGCCACAATAGCACTTTCAAAGGCATTTAAAAATGCACTATCTGGGAAAAGAATGCCCAGTAAATCATGGATATAGGTATTAGCAAAGCTAGACAACCAGCCTGCAAGGAACATCCCACCCAATAAAGACAGAATCAAGGCCTTCTTTGGCAATTCCCATTTTTTCCCAATACGGAAAAGGAAATAAAGAGCCGGAATCATGTAAAAGAGAGCTAGAAAGATAGAAACTCCCATGAGTCCATATTCCGCACCTGACATCAAACCATCCGTATAGTAGATGGTTTCATATTGTAAACCAATACATAGCAATAAGATAAAAATAAATAAAATGCTGTTTTTCTTCATACACTTTCTTTCTAAATGAAGTATTTATAATTCTACGACTGTCATCCTTCCTGTATCCACATCGTAAACCGCACCTGAAATAACAACATCGTCTGGTATTAGGTGAGACTCGATAAGAAGTTGCATGTCCTCGCGTACACTCTCCTCTATATCTTGAAAGGGCAAGAAATCCTGATCTGACACATCGACACCTAGTTCCTCTTTTAAATACTCCTGAAAAGGACCATTTTCAAAGGTCTGTGCACCACAGTCTGTATGATGGAGCACCACAATTTCCCTTGTCCCCATTTGTTGCTGGGAAATCACAAGCGAGCGAATCATATCATCTGTCACTCGCCCTCCAGCATTCCGCAAAATATGAGCATCTCCCAGAGCCAACCCAAGAGCTGGCGCAACGTGTAAACGCGAGTCCATACAGGTTACGATTGCAACCTTGGTCTTTGGTTTGATTGATAAATGAAGATCTCCATGCAGTTCTACATAGGCTTGATTGGCTTTTAAAAAATTTTCAAAATAGGACATGACAACTCACTTTCTAGTCTATCAGATAATTTGAACACCAAATTATTTATATCCTATCTTACCATCTTTTCTTTGTCTTGTCAGTTGTCAACCTTCATATAAAAAAACTGGGACAGAGACATCCAGCTTCTAGCTTGGGCTTCTGTCCTAGTTTTATTTTTATGAACCTTTTTGGATATACTTATTGAGCGATCCTGCAAAGCTCTGAAGATTGAGACTTTGTACGTAGACCTCACCAGTTCCTCGGAAGGTATTCACCACTCCTTCGCCTGTACCAATAGACTGCCAGAAGCTATTTTCTAAGTGGATATTATAGTCCAAATATTGACTCCAAGCCACCACATGGGCATTGTCAATGGTTATTTCTTGGTTTTGTAGCTCAATTTTCTTGATAGAGCCAAAAGCATTGGCCAAGAGAGTTCCCTGGCCTTGGGTAGTCATCACAAAGAGACCGCCTTGCCCTCCGAACAGAGCTTTACCAATAGACTGACTCTCCATAGTATAGGAAGCTGTACCATCAAGAGCTAGAAAAGCCCCATCATTCAGTCGATATTGTTTTTCACCTAGTTCAAGAGCAATTACTTGCCCAGGAGTATCTGGTGCTAGAGCAAGGTTCCCGTTATCAGACTCTGCTACAGCTTGAGTAATGAAGGTGCTTTCACCAGAAACCATTGAACGCCCTACAGCTTTGACAAAACGTCCCAAACCAGAACCGCTTGCATTGAGCTGGGTATTGAGACTTACATTAGGTGTATGGTAGACCATGCTACCGCGCTGAATAAAGACCGTTTCTCCTTGATTGAGTGACAACTCTACCAAAGGAAATTGCATATGACTGTCCATAGAAAATTTCATAAGAAATTCCTCCTTGTTTTAATAAATGTTAGCAATAAAATAATTAGTCATCTAAAGCTGACCATAACTATTAGGAGAATACCTTTTTCAAAACTTCCTGAATCGTTGTTACTCCAATGACCTGAATTTCCTTGGGTGGAGTAATTCCTGTCAAGGAATTCTTAGGTACATAAATCTTAGTAAAGCCCAGTTTAGCAGCTTCATTGATGCGTTGCTCGATACGATTCACGCGCCGAATTTCTCCTGTCAAGCCCAGTTCGCCTACAAAACATTCCTGAGGATTAGTTGGCTTGTCTTTATAACTCGAAGCAATGGCAACTGCAACGGCCAAGTCAATGGCAGGTTCATCCAATTTGACACCGCCAGCAGATTTAAGATAAGCATCCTGATTTTGCAAAAGAAGACCTGCCCGCTTTTCCAAAACAGCCATAATCAAACTAGCACGATTAAAATCAAGTCCTGTCGTTGTACGCTTAGCATTTCCAAACATGGTCGGTGTTACCAAAGCCTGAACCTCCGCCAAAATCGGACGCGTCCCTTCCATGGTCACAACGATTGATGAACCAGTTGCTCCATCCAAACGCTCTTCTAAGAAAACTTGACTCGGATTGAGTACCTCAACCAAGCCGCCCGACTGCATCTCAAAAATCCCAATCTCATTAGTAGAACCAAAACGATTTTTGACCGCTCTTAAAATACGAAATGTATGGTGGCGTTCCCCTTCAAAGTAAAGCACCGTATCCACCATATGCTCCAACATACGCGGACCAGCCAGAGTTCCCTCCTTAGTCACATGCCCTACGATAAATATGGCAATGTTATTAGTTTTGGCCAGCTGCATAAGTTCAGCTGTCACCTCACGCACTTGAGAAACAGACCCCTGTACCCCTGAAATCTCTGGAGACATAATGGTCTGAATGGAGTCAATAATGAGGAAGTTTGGCTGGATGCGCTCCACCTCAGCTCGAACACTCTGCATATTGGTCTCTGCATAGAGATAAAACTCGCTATCAATATCACCCAATCGCTCTGCTCTTAGCTTAATCTGCTGGGCAGATTCCTCCCCACTGACATAGAGAACCGTCCCCACTTGGGACAACTGGGTTGAGACTTGTAGGAGAAGGGTTGATTTCCCAATTCCAGGATCCCCACCTATGAGGACGAGACTTCCTGGTACCACTCCGCCTCCAAGTACACGGTTGAATTCCTCCATCTCTGTCTTGGTTCGATTGACATTGATGGAGGTCACTTCAGCCAGTTTCATGGGCTTGGTTTTCTCACCTGTTAAAGACACACGCGCATTCTTGACCTCGGGAACCTCAACCTCTTCTACAAAGGAAGACCAAGACCCACAGTTGGGACAACGTCCCAGATATTTAGGGGAATTATACCCACAATTTTGACATACAAATGTCGCTTTTTTCTTTGCGATGATAAACCTCTTTCTATATCTCTAACTCACACTCAATTACTTGGCAAAAATCAATCTTCTCATTTGGCACAAACTGACGCATGAGCATATTGTGAGTTACCACTATCACGGTCTGGTAATCTCGATACTTAACCATACATTCTAGAAAACGAGACTTCATCTCCGTAGCTGTCTCATATTGAATAGGACTATTAGGAAGTAACTCCCCCTTATTTTCTAGAAACATAGTACGAGCTTTTTCAAAATTATCTGTGCCACTTTCATAGGCCTGCCATTCATGCAATAATGGTTCCACTCTCAAAGGAAGTCCAGTAACACAAGCCACATAAGAAGCCGTTTCTAAAGCTCTTGTGACTGCAGAAGATACGATTATTTCAGCTGAAGGGAATAAAGGATTGGTGCTCAATTCCTGAGCCTGCTGCCGTCCCTTCTCAGATAAGGGTGCCAAATCTATCCCAAATCCCGTATAAGAACGCTTCTCTAACTCACGATAATCTGGCTCCCCGTGACGCACAAAGATAATCTTCATCCTAGTGCCCTGTCGATCCAAATCCACCAGTCCGCACGCCGTCTGCCGCATCTCCATCTGCAATTAAGAAAGGAGCAAAGACAGCCTGAACCACACGTTCCCCAACTTCAAGAACAACTTCTTGGTCTGTGATATTCTTCATCTGCGCAAAAATATGCCCTTCATTCCCAGGATTGCCATAATAATCCCCATCAATGACCCCAACTGAGTTAATTAAAACCAAGCCCTTCTTACGAGGGTTTGAAGAACGATCATAAAGGTAAAGAACCTCAGTCGGTTGCATATAAGCCTTAACTCCTGTCGGAACCAAGACAATCTCTCCTGGAGCAATAACCGTACGCACAGCAACCTTTAAGTCGTAACCAGCCGCATGCGCTGTCTCACGCTTGGGCAATAAATTTTCATCTGTAAAACTAGAAACCAATTCAAAACCACGAATTTTCATAATTTTCTCTTTTCTATTATCATTTATTCTAGATTATTCTATCTTATTTATTCGGAAAAAGCACGAAAAAAAGAGCACACAATTCAAATCGCTTAGGGCTGCTGGATTCCTCCCCTGACCCGCTTCACGCAGAACTGTTGCTCCACTATTTATTATATCACATTCCCATTCATTTTAAAAGCAAAATTATTTTTTCCGTCTATTTCTAAAAAAGTCCTGCATAATAGCTGCACATTCATCTTCCAAAATTCCCGTTTCAACCTCTACACGATGATTGAGACGCTCATCTGTCAAGATATCATACAAACTCCCAGCAGCGCCAAATTTCTGGTTTTTTGCCCCATAGACCACGTTGGGAATACGGGCGAGGCCAATTGCCCCACTACACATGACACAAGGCTCAATGGTCACAAAAAGCGTGCAATCCAGCAAGCGCCAACTCTCCTCACTCAGGTTCGCATACTCTATGGCCATAATCTCCGCATGCATAACCGCTCGCTGCAGTTCCTCACGCGCATTATGCCCACGGCCAATGATTTCTCCGTCCTTGACAATCACACAACCAATTGGAATTTCATCGTGTTCAAGAGCAATCTCAGCCTCTTTCAATGCCTCTCTCATAAAGACTTCTTTTTCTTCAACTGTATAATTCATCAATTTCCCTTTTCCTACTTGTCAGTTTTATTATTATATCATGAATCCCAACACAAAAAAAGCCACCGAATGCGGTGACTTTATAGGGAGATTATTATGAAAAAGAAAAGTTTAGGATATTTGTTACAACAAGTTAGGAGGTCTTCTTGTAACTGTCTATAGTATACCCGACCTATCTTAAACAAATCTTAAAAATCTCTTAGGACCAAACACTTTCTAAAATATTTGTTTGTTCACGACCAGGACCTACTGAGAAAGTAGAAATACGAACGCCAACCAATTCACTCACACGACGAACATAGTTACGCGCATTCTCAGGAAGATCTTCCAAATTACGAACTCCAGTAATATCTTCTGACCAACCTGGCAACTCTTCATAGATAGGCTTGCAACGTTTCAATTGCTCAAGACTAGCTGGATAGTAGTCAATACGTTGACCATCAAGATCATAGGCCACACAGATTTTCACAGTATCTAAACCACTCAAAACATCGATAGAGTTCAATGAAAGGTTAGTAATACCAGAAACACGACGGCTATGACGCATCACAACTGAGTCAAACCAACCGACACGACGTGGACGACCAGTTGTTGTACCATATTCATGACCCACTTCACGGATACGTTCTCCCACTTCATCAAACAACTCAGTTGGGAAAGGACCGTCTCCTACACGACTCGTATAGGCTTTACATACACCAACAACCTTGTCAATCTTACTTGGACCTACACCAGAACCAATTGTCACACCACCAGCTACAGGGTTTGATGACGTAACAAATGGATAAGTACCTTGGTCGATATCTAGCATAACACCTTGTGCACCTTCAAAAAGCACACGTTTACCGTTATCAAGCGCATCATTCAAAATAACAGATGTGTCTGTCACATATTTCTTGATTTGTTGACCATATTCGTAATACTCTTCAAAAATATCATCGAAATCAATCGCTTTACTGTCATACAATTTTTCAAAAAGACGATTCTTTTCAGCAAGGTTACGTTCTAAACGCTCACGGAAAATATCTTTATCCAAAAGATCTGCAATACGAATCCCAACACGAGCAGCCTTGTCCATATAAGCAGGACCAATTCCCTTAATTGTAGTACCAATCTTATTGTCGCCCTTAGCTTCTTCTTGCAAACGGTCTAACTCGATATGATAAGGCAAAATAACATGCGCGCGATCAGAAATACGCAAGTTATCAGTTGTCACACCCTCCTCATGAAGATAGCTCAACTCTTTTACAAGAGATTTAGGATTTACAACCATTCCGTTACCAATAACAGAGATTTTTTCAGGGAAGAAAATTCCAGATGGAATCAAGTGCAACTTAAATTTCTTACCATCAATCACAATCGTGTGACCTGCATTATCACCACCTTGGTAACGTGCAATCACTTCTGCATTCGCTGAAAGGAAGTCTGTAATCTTCCCTTTACCTTCATCACCCCACTGGGTACCTACAACAACAACTGAAGTCATAATCTTGTCTGAGCCCTCAGGCTCTTCCTTTCTCACATACATGGCAGGACTCTCACCTGCAATTATATCTTACAATTTATTATAAGAAAAAATCGCCTTTTTATCAAGAAGAAACAATAGAAAGATTTGCTATTTCCAACTATTAAAAAATGTTTTAGAAAAAATTCCGGCTATTTATCATTATTTTCCCACAAAAAATTAAATTTGTTCGGAAATTAACTCATACTGTCTCAACAAGCAACAAAACCTTGTTTCATTATCAATTTTTCAAGATACAAACGATAAGCAACACGATAATGGTAAACAATAAAATCCCGATGATTCCCAATGCTATATCGGAAAAGATAATAAATCAAAAATTTAAAATGAAAATGTTCCCAGTCAAAATGATCTCCGAAGAACGTACCATACTCTTCTTCAATATTTCTATAAAAATCCGTCATCTGCTCATAAATCTTTTGTAACATAAGCCTATACCCCTTTACTTTTTATAAGCTTATTCTAGCAAAAAATTATAGACAGTTATTATCAAATCCTGAATTGCTTAAAAACCAACCTCAACAAGAAAACAAATAGAAAAAGTTGACAGAATAGGAACAAATTTACTACCTAAATTAGACTATTATAGACCTTATTAACTGTGTTAAATACTAAAAGAGACTGAGGCAAAAATCTTAAATTAAGAAAACGCATAGCATCAGATTGTACTGACCCCAATCTGTATTGCACAGGGCTAAGTCCTTTTAGTTTTACCTTAATTCGTTTGTTGTTGTAGTAATCAATATAGTCTACAATGGCTTGTTCCAATTGCTTAAGCGACTGAAACGACTTCTCATAACCGTAAAACTTCTCCGATTTCAGAATCCCAAAGAAGGACTCCATCATACCGTTGTCTGGGCTGTTACCCTTGCGCGACATGGATGCTTGAATTCCCTTACTCTCTAGGAACCGATGGTAAGCATCGTGTTGGTATTGCCAACCTTGGTCACTATGGAGAATCGTATTCTCGTAGTGCTTCTCTGTGAAGGACTGTTCCAACATGGTTTTTACTTGTGCTAAGTTCGGTGAAGTTGAAAGATTATAGGCAATAATTTCGCTATTAAAGCCATCTAAAACAGGCGATAAATACAATTTCTGCGTGCTATTTGGAATGGCAAATTCTGTCACATCTGTGTAGCACTTTTCCATTGTTTTAGAGCCTTCAAATTGACGTTGAATGAGATTATCTGCCTTCTTACCATGAGAAGAATATTTTCGTTTCTGTCGCATTTTAGCTTGTAAATTGAGTACTTTCATCAAGCGTTGAACTCTTTTCTGATTTACCAGATAACCACGATTTCTTAGTTCTAAATGAATCCGACGATAACCATAATTTCCCTTGTGTTCGATAAAAATTAATTGAACTTCAGCTTTAAGCTCTTGGTCCTTATCTGGTTTGTCTAGCTGTTTCAAGTGATAGTAGTAAGTCGAACGAGCTAGTTTAATGGCTTTTAGAAGAATATCTAACGAAAACTCAGTCATTAATTCTTGAACAATTTCGGTCTTTCTTCTTTCTCTTTTTTCTCCTTCAATCGGAGTTCTCTCAACTTTTTTAGGATGACATTCTCCGCTCTCAGGTAGTCATTTTCTGCTTGAAGACGTTCTAATTCTGTCCTCTCTTCAGGTCTCTTTTTTGGCTTACGTCCAATTTTAGGTACTCTCCCTCTTGTTTTCTCAACAATAGTATACCCG